>NZ_FQVU01000010.1 GCF_900129455.1 Jatrophihabitans endophyticus | reverse complement strand
TGTCGTGACCTGACAGGTTGTGTCAGGCGGCGAGCCGGCTGATGGGTGGTCGGCCGCCGAGGGCGGAGTGGCCGCGTCGAGTGTTGTAGTGGGTCAGGAAGTGGTCAAGGCCGCGGCGGCGCAGGTTGTTGCTGGTCCAGGGCCGGGCGTAGGCCCATTCGGTGAGCAGGGTGCGGTTGAAGCGTTCTGCTTTGCCGTTGGTCCAGGGGCAGCCGGGTTTGGTGAAGCGGCGTTTGAGTTGCCAGGCGGCGCAGACCCAGCCCCAGTCGGTGCCGTGGCGATAGACCAGGGCGTTGTCGGTCAGGACGCGGACGACGGTGATGCCGTGGCTGGCGAACCAGGCCAGGGCGCGGTGCAGGAACGCGGCGCTGGTGGCGTCGCGTTCATCGTTGTGGACTTCGGAGTAGGCCAGGCGGGTGTGGTCGTCGATGGCGGTGTGGACGAAGTCGTAACCGATCTTGACCCGTTTGTGTTTGTGCGCGACGGTCGCTTCGCGTCCGTGCAGCCGCCAGCCGCCGCCGGCCGGGATCTTGCCGAGCTTCTTGACGTCGACGTGGATCATCGCGCCCGGTGTCGAGTGTTCGTAGCGGTTCTCGCTGCGCCGTGACGCGCGGACACGCGCCCCGGTGATCGGGTCGATCGCAGCCAGGTGCGGCACCTGGTGGCGGGCCAGGATGCGGCCGACGGTCGAGGCGTTCAGGCCGAGCTCGGCCGCGAGCACGACCGCGCCGCGTTTGTGACGGGCCCGGGCGGCCAGCACCCGCCGCTCGACGTGTTTCGGGCTCCGGGCCGGCATCCGGTGTGGCCGCGACGAGCGATCAGCCAGCGCGACGTCGCCGCCTTCGGTGAAGCGGCGCACCCACTTGTGCACCGTCGCCCGCGACACCCCGAGCCCTTCGGCAACGTGCGCGGCCGGCCACCCGGCGGCGACACGCTCCACCATCAGACGACGGGCATGAACGGTGGTGCGGGCGTTAGCGTGAACCATAGAGGACCTCCTGCGGGTGAATGCCAGACACATCCACTCCGCCAGGAGGTCCTCCCACGTTCAAGCAGGCACGCCGTCAACAACGTCTTGGGTCACGACA
>NZ_FQVU01000009.1 GCF_900129455.1 Jatrophihabitans endophyticus | reverse complement strand
TCCTGACTCACACCGACACCCGCCGGCTGTTCACCGAGACCCAGCGGCTCGCGATGATCGCCCGCGACGGCGGCTGCACCTTCCCCGGCTGCGACACCCCGCCCGCCTGGACCCAAGCCCACCACGTGATCGACCACGCGAACGGCGGGCCGACGACCATCGCCAACGGCGCCCTCGTCTGCGGCCACCACCACCGACACCACCAACGACAAGGCTGGCACTCCGTCATCAAAGACGGCCGACCCGCCTGGCTCCCCCCACCCTGGCTCGACCCTCGCCAGCACCCCCGCCGGAACGCCCGGGTCGAGCCCGAATGACCGCGCGGGAACGCTCAGCGCGCCGTGCCGACGTAGTAGGCGCGCGTCACGCCGTGCCGGACGCCGTGGCCGCGGTCGTCACGGTAGACGGTGACGGCCCACCGGGCGTGATGACGGTTCACGCCGTCACCGCCGAGCGGGCCCCACACCGCGCGGGTGCCGTGGCGCTGGTAGTAGAACGGCACCCACGTCGGGTGTTCGCGCACCGAACCAGCCGCGCCGCCGTCCCGCACCAGGTACCGCGTGCCGCCGGCGAGCTGCAGGGCCTGCGGCGACGGGTGCCGCGGCGCGGTGACGGCCGGGAAGGCGCCCGCGAGCCGGATGCGGCGCAGCGTGCGGGTGAACGGATCGGTCAGGCACAGCACCCGGTGGGCCGTCGCGGCCGGCCAGCAGGCGACCGTGTAGTCGGCCGACGAGCCGCAGAACGCGATGTCGTCGTCCACGGCTGCCGCGGCGCGGTCCGTGCACTCGATGGGCGCGCGGTGGTCGGCGACGACGCGGTAGCCGGCCGCGGCCCGCCCGGCGTGGGTGACCGGCCGGACCACGACCGCGCGGGTGGCCGTGGCCGCCGTCGCGGAGTCGTCGGTGAGCAGCGTGGTGGCGCCGAGCGTGCCGCCCACGACGGCGACCAGCAGGGCGGCAGTGCCGGCGTGGCGGCGCGTCAGACGCAGCGTGCGGGGGCGAAGAGCGGTCTGGGTCATGTCGGGTCGTCCTCCCGTCGGGGCCCGGTCGGGCCGTCACCCAGGAAGACGGCGTGGTGCCCGCTCCCGTTGCATCCCGCCCGGACACAGCTCGCGGCGGGACGGGGACCACCTCGCGTCGCGGTGTCGCCCGCGTGCCCCCATGATGTGGGATGTGCCCGCCGATCGCGCCCTCCGCATGCTCCGACGGGACCAGGCTCGCCAGAGCCTGCTCGACACGACGCACGGGCTGCTGGAGCGTCGCCCCTGGCCCGAGATCACCATCGACGACATCACCACCGGCGCCGGCATGTCGCGAACCGCGTTCTACCAGCACTTCGGCGACCGGCAGCACCTGCTGCTCACGCTGTTCGGGGCGCTTGCCGAGGACCTCGCCCACGTCGGCGACACGTGGATGCACGGCGGCGAGGACCCCGCGGCGGAACACCGCGCGAGCCTGGCCGCGCTGACGAACCTCTACCTCGAGCACGGTCGACTGCTGCAGGCGGTCTTCGACGCCGCGGTCAGCGAGCCCGACGTCGCCGCCGCCTACGAGCAGCTCGCCGCCGGGATCGTCGCCGCCACCGCCGACGGCATCCGGCGCGACGTCGCCAACGGGCACACCCAGGTCGACGACGCCGAGGAGATGTCGCGTGCGCTCAGCGCGATGATGGAGCGCTACCTGCTGCGTTCCTTCGGCCGGCGTCCGTTCGCCGACCCGGCCGCCGTCACGGCCACCCTCGCCACCGTCTGGACCCGCACCCTGTACCGCTGAGCAGCGCGCGGGACCGGTTCAGCCGAGGCGGGAGCGGCGGTGCACGGCCTGCAGCAGCCCCAGCGCGAGCCCCTGGGCGAACATCGAGGAACCGCCGTAGGACACGAAGGGCAGCGGGACGCCGGTGATGGGCGTCAGGCCGAGGTTCATGCCGATGTTCTGGAACGACTGGAACGCGATCCAGCAGACGACGCCGGCGGCGACCAGCCGGCCGCCCGCGTCGGCGTGCCGGGCGATGCGCAGGCCACGCCAGCACAGCAGCGCGACGAGCACGATGATCGCGGCGCCGCCGACGAGACCCAGCTCCTCCCCCGCCACCGAGAAGACGAAGTCGGTCTGCTGCTCGGGGACGAAGCCGCCGTTGGTCTGCGGACCGTCGAACAGGCCCGTGCCGAACAGGCCACCGTTGGCGATGGCGATCCAGGCCTGGTGGTAGTTGTACCCGACGCCCTGCACGTCCGCGTCCGGGTTCGTGAAGATCGTGAATCGCGCGAGCTGGTAGTCGGCGAGCACGCCGATCTTCACCGCGACGACGGCGGTGACGATGCCCAGGGTGAGCAGCCCGATCGTCCACCGCGCGGGGACGTTCGCGGTCACCAGCACGCCGAACGCGGCGCACGCCAGCACCATCGCCGAACCGAGATCGGGCTGCAGCATGATGAGCGCGAACGGCACCGCCAGCAGCCCGATCGCCCGCAGCACGTCCCGGGTCGTCGGCTCGAGCTCGCTGCCGTCCCAGTCGTCGGTGCGATGGGTGAACATCACCGCCATGCCGACGATCAGGCCGAGCTTGCAGAACTCCGAGGGCTGCAGCTCGAACCCACCGGGCAGCACGATCCACGCGTGCGCGCCGTTGATCGTCGATCCCGCGACGAAGACCAGCAGCAGACCGAGGATGCCGCCGACGTAGACGACCGGGCCGAAGAGTCGCAGCAGCCGCGAGTCCAGCCGTGACGCGAAGAGCATCAACCCGGCCGCGATCACGATGTTGACGAGGTGCCGGTAGAGGAACGCCTGCGGGTCCGCATGGGCGGACACCTGCTGCTCGCGGGTCGCGGCCCAGACCAGCACCGCACCGACGAGCGAGAGGGCCAACGCGATACCGGCGAGCGGGAGGTCGTAGCCGCGGGTCGCGCGCGGCGGCGGCAGCACCGGGCGGGTGAGCTCGAACGGCGCGCGCGGATCACGGGCCCGGGGTGGGCGCGGCGCGTCCGACGCGACCGGGTCGCGGTGCAGCAGGTCGGTCATCGGCCCGCCTCGACCTTCGGCAGCGTCGTGCGCGGCCGCTCGTGCGCGACGACCGGCGTGCTGCCGACGCCGAAGATGCCGTCCCAGATCCGCTTGAGCATCGGACCGGCGGCGGTGGCGCCGGTGCCGGCCTGCTCGACCATGCCGACCATGACGAAGCGGGCGCGCACGTGGCCGCCCTTGCTGTAGGTGGGCCCCCAGCTCGCCAGCCACGAGGTGTCCTGCTTGCCCTCGACCTCGGCGGTGCCGGTCTTGCCGCCGATACGTCCCTTGTAACCGGACTTCAGATAGGCGAACGCGCCCGACACCGCGTAGCCCCGACCGAAGTTCAGCGACCGCGCGATGTAGTCGAGCGTCTGCTGCGACACCGGCACGGTGCGCCGGACCTTCGCGTCGATCGACTTCACGACCTTGCCGTGACCGTCGACGACCGCCTTGCCCAGCGTCGGCTCGAACAGCCGACCGCCGTTGACGAGCGCGGAGTAGGCGGCGGCGAGCTGCAGCGGCGACATCGTGGTCTCGCCCTGCCCGATCGACATGTCGGCGTTGTCGCCGGCGCGGTACCGCCACCCGTCGGTGCAGTTCTCCTTCGCCAGCAGCGTCAGGTAGGCGCGCTGCTTGGCGTCCTTGACCTCGGGGTACCCGCGCCGGCCGTTCGCGCAGTACGTGGCGCGGTTGGCCTTCCACCGGGCGAGGCGCGACTCGCGGTCGGCGTACCCGCCCGAGCTCTGCTCACCGGCGGGCAGGTCCACGCCGGGCGACGTCCCGACGCCGTACGCCCGCGCCATGGCCTGCAGCCACTCCCGCGGCTTCTCGTCCTTGGCGACGCGCTTCTGGTCGGCGTAGTACTCGCCGGCGGTCGGGCGGTAGAAGAACGTGTCGCACGAGTAGCCGAGCGCGTCGCGCAGGTCGATCGGGCCGAGGGACTCGCTCTCGAAGTTGGTCTTCACCCGGCCGTCGATCGTCAGCGACCCCGGGCAGCCGTAGCGGTCGGTGAGGTTGATCTGGCCGTGCTCGACCAGCGAGGACGAGGTGATGAGCTTGAACGTCGAGCCCGGGGCGTACTGCCCGGCGATGGCCCGGTTGAGCAGCGGGGTGTTGGCCGCGGTCGAGGTCAGCTTCGCGTACTCGCGGTTCGACACGCCGCCGACGAACACGGTGGGGTCGTAGGTCGGGTAGCTCGCCGACGCGACGATGCGTCCGGTCTGCGGGTCCATGATCACGACCGCGCCGGACGGGGCGGCCTTGCCCGCCTTGCGGGAGTCCTTGATCTGCTGGGCGAGCGACTTCTCCGCGAGCGCCTGCAGCCGGCCGTCGATGCTGGTGACGAGGGTGTCGCCCTGCTGCGCGCGCGTCGTGGCGCCCGTCCCCACCGCAAGCCCCTGCGGGCTCAGGCGCACGACCTGTTCGCCGTCGATGCCGCGTAGCGCCGCGTCGTACTGCTCCTCGAGCCCGCTGACGCCGATCGTGTCGACGTCGTCGAGCGCGGAGTTTCGCGACTTGTCGGCCGCGGTGATCTGACTGGTGTAGCCGAGCAGGTGAGCCGCCAGCGAGGCGTTCGGGTACGACGGGACGCTGACCGTCTGCACGGCGACGCCCGGATAGTCCTCCCGGTGCTCGCTGATCGCCAGCACGACCCGCTGCGGCGCGCGCTGCGACACCGTGACCGGGGCGAACGGCTTGCCCGTGGAGCACGGCGCGGGCACCTTCGGCGAGCACGGCGTGATCTGCTTGGCGAGCAGGGCGGCCGAGGTGTCGAGCAGCGACGCGAGCCGGGCGAGCACCGCGCGGCCCTTGTCGGCCCGACGCTGCAGGACGTCGCGGGTGACGGTCACCTGCTGCACCGAGGTGTTGGCGACCAGCGGCGTCCCATTGGCGTCGACGATCAACCCGCGTGGGGCCGGGATCACGATCTTGGCGTCGTGGGTCAGGTGCGCGCTCTGCTGCGGCTTGTCCGGGTCGAGCAGCTGCACGTAGTACAGCCGCGCGAACAGCGTCAGCATCATCGACGCCACGAGGGCGATCACGATGGTGAGCCGGCGCCGGCTCGGCGGCGTGTGCCGTGACGCCGGCCGGTCGAGATCAACGACCACGGGACGGCCCCAGGACGAGCTCGGTGTAGACCGGCTGCGGCGCGCGCAGGTACTCGGTGTGCAGCATCGCCCGCACGAACGGCACGATGCCGAGGCCGAGGACGGTCCCCACGAATGCGGTCGGCAGCAGCCACACCACGGCGTCGCGGGCCGACCCGCCGCCGTCGACGGCGACGAGCAGCAGCGTCGCCGCGCTGCCGGCGAGCGCGGCGGCGGCCCCGGCGGTCGCGGCGTCACGGGGTCGGCTGCGACGCTCGCCGAGCGCTCCGCACACCAGCCCGAGACCGAGCCAGCACAGCGCGAGCAGCCCGGCGGGGTGCCGCGACGCGAGGTCGGTGGCGAGCCCCGTCGCGAACCCGAAGGACATGCCGACGGCCGGCCCGTCGACGAGCGCGACGGCGGCGACGACGAGCGCGGGCAGGCTGACCGCGAGGGGGGCGAACGCCGGCCCGATCAGCGTCGCCTGCAGCAGTACGGCGGTGACGATGCCGGCGATCGCCGCCGCCACCCGCGCGCGGGTCACCGGCTGTGCCCCGTCGGCGAGCCGCTCGTCCCCGGCGTGACGGCGGGCCGCGAGGCGGTCGACGTCGTCGTCGCGGTGATGACGCCGAGCAGGTCGACCGACGTGGCCGACGATGTCGGCGCGACGGTCGCGGTCTGCGTGCCGTCGGCCCCGTGCCGGACGGCGGTGATGCGCCCCACCGACAGCCCGGCGACGAAGCTGCTCGCGCGGACCGGGCCCGTCACCAGGGCGTCGCCCACCCGCAGCGACGCGTCGGGGTTGAGCGGGGCGAAGGTGAAGCCGCCGCGGCCGGCCCCGGTGGCGACGCCGAGCTCGCCCGAGCGCGCGTCCCGCGCGCCCACGCCGGAGCCCGGATCGGCGGCCAGCAGGACCACTGCGCTGTGCGCGTCGGCGTGCAGGACGCGGCCGACGAGGGCCGCCCCCTCGGTCACGGTCTGACCGGCGCGCACGCCGTCGTCACTGCCCGCGTCGACGGTGACGGTCCAGTCGAAGCCCTGGCCCGGGCCGAAGGCGATGACACGGCCGGGCACGATCCGGTGCCGACCGCTCGCCGCGGCACGCTGCAGCGTCGCGAGCTGGCGCGCCGTGCGGGTGTCGGACCCGAGCGCGTCGAGCCGCGCGCGCAGCGCCTCGTTCTCGGCGCGCAGCCGGCGGATCTCGGACTCGTGACTGCCGGCCGACGGGACGCCCTGCACCCACCGCCGCACCGGCCCGACCACGGTGTCGGTGCCGCGGTAGAGCGAGCCGAACGCGCCACGGACCCCGGAGTGCGCGTCCCGCAGGCTGCCGCCCCCGAGGTCGAGGGTGAGGAAGCAGAGGGCCACCGCGACCAGGGCGATGGCGGCTCGGCGCTGTCGTCGCGTCAGGGTGCGCACGGCAACCGGCGATCAGCGTCGGTGGCCGTCGACGACGACCTTCTGCAGCGCCTCGAAGTGCTCCACGACGGTCGCGCTGCCGAGGACGACGGAGTCGAGCGGTCGGTCGGCGACGAGCACCGGGACGCCGAGCTCGTGCTGCAGCCGGGCGTCGATGCCGCGCAGCAGCGCGCCGCCCCCGGTGAGGACGATGCCGCGGGTGACGAGATCGCCGGCGAGCTCGGGCGGGCAGCGGTCGAGCGTGGCGCGTACCGCCGCGACGATGCGGGCCAGCGGGCCGTCCATGGCCTTGCGCAGGGCGTCGCCGGAGATCGTGACGTTGCGCGGCAGCCCCGTGCCGACGTCGCGGCCGCGGATCTCGGCGCTCTTCGGCCCCGAGGTCGGGAAGGCCGAGCCGACCGAGATCTTGAGCTCCTCGGCCGTCCGCTCGCCGACGAGCAGCGAGAACTCGGCCCGGACGTGGTCGACGATGGCGAGGTCGAGCGCGTCGCCGGCCACCCGGACGCTCGTCGCGGCGACGATGCCGCCGAGGGCGAGGATCGCGACCTCGGTGGTCCCGCCGCCGATGTCGACGACCATCGACCCCGAGGGCTGGTTGACCGGCAGCCCGGCGCCGATCGCGGCCGCCATCGGCTCGGAGATGATGTGGACCTTGCGCGCACCCGCCGCGTACGCCGCCTCGCTGACCGCGCGCTGCTCGACGCCGGTGATGCCGGACGGGACGCAGACGACGATGCGCGGCCCGGTGAACGCGCCGCGGCGGCGCAGCACCTTGCGCACGAAGTAGCGCAGCATCTCCGACGTCACGTCGTAGTCGGCGATGACACCGTCCTGCAGCGGCCGGACGACGCGGATGTGGTCGGGAGTGCGCCCGATCATGCGCTTGGCCTCGGCGCCTACGGCGACGACGTCGTTGGACGAGGTGTCGACCGCCACCACCGACGGCTCGTTGAGCATGATGCCGCGGCCGCGGGCGTAGACGAGGGTGTTGGCGGTCCCGAGATCGATCGCGAGATCGCCGCCGAGCAGGTCCCCGCCGCGCTGCGTGACGCGCGAGACGACGGCGCGCTTGGCCAGCGGGGTGTTGGTCACCCCCGGATCGTAGGGTCGGCGAGACGCCGGACCCCGCTGCGACGCGCGGGACTGGTGTTACTCGTGTGACTTGCCTTAAGTCGCGTCTCAGCCGCCGGCCGCGACGCGACGACGCGGTCTCAGGAGGCCGGGAACCACAGCCCGATCTCGCGCGCGGCGGACTCGGCCGAGTCCGAGCCGTGGACGATGTTCTGCTGCACGGCGAGACCCCAGTCGCGACCCAGGTCGCCGCGGATCGTCCCCGGCGCCGCGGCGGTCGGGTCCGTGGCGCCGGCCAGCGACCGGAACCCCTCGATGACGCGCTCGCCCTCGGCGACCAGGGCGACGACCGGGCCGGAGAGCATGAAGTCGACCAACGGCTGGTAGAACGGCTTGCCCTCGTGCTCGGCGTAGTGCTGCGCGAGCAGCTCGGGCGTCGCCGTGGTCAGCTGCAGCGCGACGACGCGGTACCCCTTGGTCTCGATGCGCCGGATCACCTCGCCCGACAGCCCACGGGCGACGCCGTCGGGTTTGACGAGCACGAGGGTGCGTTCGACGGCGGTGTCCTGGGCGGGCGCGTTCACGGCCCGAACCCTACCGGCGCTCACTCGACGAGCATGCGCAGGCCGCCGGCGGTGCCGACGACCTCGTGACGCAGCATGAGGATCCGCAGCCAGATCGCGGCGAAGATCGCGCCGACGAGGAAGAGCGAGCCGAGGAAGAAGCCGGTCGCGACGAAGGCGAGCTGCAGGACCGACCCGAAGCCGACACCCCAGGACCGGCGTGTGCTCGCCGCGCCGACCACGAGCAGGGCGGCGAGGACGAACAGCACGACGGTGCGAGTCGTGCCGAGGCCGGAGGTGAACTTGATCGCCCGCGGCACGAGCAGGATCACCAGCGCCTCGAGCGCGAGGACCGCGGCGAGCGCGCCCCGGGTGGCCTTGTTCGCCCGGCGCGCCCGCGCGGCGTACTGCTCGGGGGTCGGGGCGGCCGGGGCGTCCTCGGGGATGTCCTCCATCGTGCTCACCGCTGCCGGCCGAGCAGGATGCGCGCCTCGCCGACGGTCACGACCGAGCCGGTGACGAGGACGCCCGCCCCCGAGATGACCGGGTCGTCGCTGCGCTCGGCGAGCCGCACCGCCGACTCGATCGCGTCGTCCAGGCGGGGTTCGACGGTGACGCGGTCACGGCCGAAGACGTCCTCGGCGAGCGCGGCGAGGTCGTCCACGTCCATGCGCCGGGTGCCGGACACCTCGGTCACCACGATCTCGTCCACCGCGGGTTCCAGCAGCTCGAGCATGCCGGTGACGTCCTTGTCGGCCATGACGGCGACGACCGCGACGAGCCGGCGGAACGAGAACGCCTCGGCCACGGCGGCGAGCGTCGCCTGCAGCCCGGACGGGTTGTGCGCGGCGTCGAGCAGGACGGTCGGGGCGGAGCGGATCGGCTCGAGGCGGCCGGGGGAACGCACGGCGGCGAACGCCTCGCGCACGACGTCGAGGTCGACCGGCCCGCTCGAGCGGCTGGCACCGAGGAAGGCCTCGACCGCGGCGAGCGCGACGACGGCGTTCTGGGCCTGGTGGGCACCGTGCAGCGGGAGGAAGATCTCGTCGTAGACGCCGCCGAGCCCCTGCAGCGCGAGGAACTGCCCGCCCACGGCGACGCGCCGCTCGACGACGCCGAACTCCATCCCCTCGCGGGCCACGGTGGCGTCGACCTCGACCGTCCGGCGCAGCAGCTCGCGCTGCGCCTCGGCCGGCTGCAGCGCGAGCACGGCGGTGGCGTCGGGCTTGATGATCCCCGCCTTCTCGCGCGCGATCTGCTCGACGGAGTCGCCGAGGTACTCGGTGTGGTCGAGGCCGATCGGCGTGACGACGGCGACCTGGCCGTCCAGCACGTTGGTGTTGTCCCAGGCGCCGCCGAGTCCCACCTCGACGACCGCGACGTCGACCGGCACGTCGGCGAAGATCGCGAAGCCGAGCGCGGTGACGATCTCGAAGAACGACAGCGGGACGTCGAAGCGCTCGTCGATCAGGCCGACGTAGGGCTCGAGCTCGCGGTAGGCCTCGACGAAGCGCTGCTCGCTGACCGGCTCACCGTCGACCACGATGCGCTCGGTGACGCTGGTGAGGTGCGGACTGGTGTAGCGACCGGTGCGGATGCCGAAGCCGCGCAGCAGCTCGTCGACCATGCGGGCCGTGCTCGTCTTGCCGTTCGTGCCGGTCAGGTGCACCGACCGGTAGGCCCGCTGCGGGTCGCCCAGGAGGTCGACGAGCGCCTGCATCCGCTCGTTGGTCGGGTGGACGTGACCCTCGCCGCGGCGGCCGAAGATGGCGGCCTCGATGGAACGCAGCTCGGCGGAGTAGTCGGTGGCCACGGCCGTCGATCCTACGGACGCTCCCGCAGCCACAGCAGCACGGCCACCGGGACGGCCAGCGGCAGGAGGAGGTACCCCGCCCCGAAGCACGACCACACGGTGGCGTCCGGGAAGGCGCTCGGCCGCAGCACGCTGGCCGAGCCGACCACCAGGACGCCGGCGAGCTCGACGGCGGCGAACCGGCGCGCCACGCGGCGACCCTGCCCCGCCGCCGCGCGGCGCACGAGCACGAAGCCGATCGCGTACACGGCGGCGGCGAGCGCCGACAGCGCGTAGGCCAGCGGCGCCCGGCCCGGGTGGGTCGCGAGCTGGACGGCGCTGCGCGCCCCGGCCGCGACGACGAACACGCCGTACCCGAGCAGCAGCACCCGCTCGGGGCCGATCGTGCGTGTCGGGGTGGCCACGGTGCTCACGCGTGGCGCCAGACCGTCTGCAGCCGTACCACCACGACGGCCTGGACGACCAGGGCCGCGACGACGACGCCGCCGGCCCACCGCCCGACCGTCCCGCGCACCTGGCTCACCGCCACGGGCAGGACGAGCACGGAGAACACGAGGTACGCCACGAAGGTCGCCGGCTCCGACAGCCGGTGCCCACGGCGGAGTCCGACGATCGAGCCGATCAGCTGGAGCACCAGGGCGGTCTCGACCACGAGCAGCGCACCCGCGAACCGCTCCGCGCGGAAGCGCCCCGTCACCGTCGCGGCGAGGGCGCCGAGCGCGACGAGCAGGCAGGTGAGGGTGATCGCCAGCGCCAGGCTGTCGATCACGTCCGCGGCTGCGCTTCGCCCGAGGCCTCGGCCGGGTGCAGGACGCCGTGCCGGTCGGCGACGAGCCCCTCGTCGGGCACGGTGCCGCCGTGCGTGTCCCCGGGGTCGAGCTCGGCGACGTCCAGCTCGCCCTCACGGCCCAGCACGTCCGGATCGAGCTGCGCGTCCGCGAGCTTCGCCCGCCCCGCCTTGCGGCGCCGCTTCTTGACGCCGCGTCGGTAGAGCCAGGTCGAGACCCCGGTGACCATGAGGGCGAGGGGGGTCAGGCCCAGCACCGCCCAGAGGATGCGCCACCACCCGTTGACGTTCCAGCCGAAGTGGGTCGGTTCGAGGAACTTCTCGTAGAACCGATTGCCCGCGGGCTCGCCGTGGCCGGCCTCGATCACCTGGAGGTTGTTCGCGTCGTGACCGTCGATGAGGACGTAGGC
Source organism: Jatrophihabitans endophyticus (assembly GCF_900129455.1). Lineage (NCBI taxonomy): Bacteria > Bacillati > Actinomycetota > Actinomycetes > Jatrophihabitantales > Jatrophihabitantaceae > Jatrophihabitans > Jatrophihabitans endophyticus. The sequence goes on along the minus strand of NZ_FQVU01000009.1, from coordinate 37,511 downwards.
GTCGCCGTTGTAGACGAGGCGACCTGCGGACCCGGCATAACCGGTCCTGACGTCGATCTCGTAGTACGGCACGTCCTCGGTGGGGGTGTAGACGATCGTCACCTGCCCCGGGACCTTGCGCAGCGCGATGCTCGTCGCCTGGTCGTAGGTCACCGCGGGGGTCCCCGGGGCGACCTTGGTCGGCCTGATGCTGAAGTCCGGCGTGTCGGTGTCACCCCCGGTCGCGGCGATCCAGCCCTTCTCGATCCCCGGGAACGCGAACGCCGCCCCCGTGATGCCCCACATGAGGACGAAGGGCAGGCCGATCGCACCGATCACGTTGTGCAGGTCGTAGTCGCGCGCGAAGCGTCCCCTGCCCCGGCGGACGGTGAAGCGCGACCCGAGCCGCTGGCGACCCGGCCACCAGATCTTGAGGCTGGTGAGGACGAGCAGGATCGTCAGGCAGCCCAGCACCCCGAGCACGACGTTCGCCCAGGTGATGTCGGTGAGGAAGCTCGGTCCGTTGGTCCACACCGGATGAGCGAGCCACGCGGAGTACCAGGGCAGCCCCTCGCACGCGAACGCGCAGTCGTGCAGGTTGACCAGCCAGCCCATGACCCCCTGGTCGAGGTTCGTGTGGCCGTTGATGTGCCCGCTGCCCGGATCGACGAAGTAGAGCTCGGTGTAGGTGTTGTCGCCGACGACGTAGACGCCGTCCTGGTTGCCCACCCACGACGCGGGGAAGGTCGTCTCGCGCTGCACGAGCTGCAGCGCCTGGTGCTGGTCCACGGGGGTGCCGCTCGCGCTGTGGTGGTAGAGCTCGCCGTTGGTCACCCGGAAGATCTCGCGGTGGTAGAGCAGGACCGCGCCCGAGGTGCACTCGATCACCAGGAACAGGCCGAGGACGAGCGCCGGCCAGCGGTGCAGGAGCACGAGCGCCCGGTTGACCGGGCGGCGGCGCCACCACCGTCGCAGCCCCGCCCGTGCGGAGTGCGGGCGGGGCTGCGCGGCCGGGGGACGCTCCGTGCTGTCGATCGACACGAGCGCTTAGGTTAGCCTTACCTTCGCGTGCTGGCTAGGGCAGGGTGGGTTCCGGTCCGACCGGGGGTGCGCTCGGCCGGAGCCGCTCCCGGACCTCGGCCGGCACCAGCGCGGCGGGCAGGACGAGCAGGTAACTGCCGGGGACGATCCGGATCCCCGCGCCGCCCAGCAGGTAACGCAGCCGCCGCACCTGTGCGTACTCGTGGAGCGACGTGCCGACCGAGGTCGTCACGGTGAACGCCGTCTCGTCGTAGTCGACGGCGATCGTCGTGCCGGGTGCGAAACCGTGGGCCTGCAGGGTCGTGGCCAGCCGCCCCATCCGCACGAACGGCGCGCCCAGCATCGTCACGATCACCACCGCGGCCATGCCCGCGAGCGGCCACAGCACCGTGCCCGCGCACAGCAGGCCGCCGAGTGCGAGCGTCGCGAGCGGCACGAGGAACGACGCGCTGGTCATGCGGTAGCGCACGGCGACCCGCGCCATTTGCCGGGCGGTCTCGCGCGTCACCGCGAACTCGCGGTGCACTCGCCCCGCCGGCGGCGTCATGCCGTGGGCAGGACCGCGAGGGCGGCGTCGATGCGCGCGAGCTCGGCCTCGGCGGCGGCGAGCCGGTCGCGCACCTTGGCGACGGCGGCCGGTGCCGCCTTGGCGACGAACGCGTCGTTCGCGAGCTTCTTCGAGTTGGCCGCGAACTCCTGCTCGGCGGTGCCGCGCTCCTTCGTCAGCCGGGCCCGCTCGGCCGTGACGTCGATGGCGCCGGAGAGGTCCAGCTGCACGATCACGCCGAAGCCGGCCTCGAGCGTGGCGGTCGCGGTGAAGTCCGCACCCGGGTCGTCGAGGCGGGCGAGCGCACGGATCGACGCCTCCGCCGATTCCGCGACGTGTCGCAGGCGGCTCGGGACGCGGAGCGAGGGCTTGATCCCCTGGTCGGAACGGAACCGGCGCACGTAGGTCACCACGGTCTGCACGACCCGCACCTCGTCCGCGGCATCGTCGAGAGCGGGCCAGCCGCCGGCCACCGGCCAGTCGGCGACCACGAGCGACTCGCCCGCCGTGAGCGTCGTCCACAGCGCCTCGGTGATGAACGGGGTCATCGGGTGCAGCAGCCGCAGCACCGCGTCGAGCACCTCGCCCAGCACCCGCCGGGTCGTGGCCGGCGCCGGCCCGGCCAGCGACAGCTTGGCCAGCTCGATGTACCAGTCGCAGACCTCGTCCCACGCGAAGTGGTAGAGGGTGTCGGCGATCTTGGCTAACTCGAAACGCTCGTAGAGGGCGTCGACCTCGGCGAGCACCGCGTCGAGCCGGCCGAGCACCCACCGATCGGCGCTGGTCAGCGTGTCGTCGCGCGGCACGTCGCCCTCGACCGTCGCGCCCGACATCAACGCGAAGCGTGTCGCGTTCCAGAGCTTGGTGCCGAAGTTGCGTGCCCCGACCACCCACTCCTCGTTGATGGCCTGGTCGGCGCCGGGGTTCGCACCCTGCAGCAGCGAGAGCCGCACCGCGTCCGCGCCGTACTCGTCGATCCACACCAGCGGGTCGACGACGTTGCCCCGCGACTTGGACATCTTCTTGCCGCTGGCGTCACGGACGAGCCCGTGCAGCAGGACGGTCCGGAACGGCACCTCGCCGTCCATCGCGTAGAGGCCGAACAGCATCATCCGCACGACCCAGAAGAAGAGGATGTCGTAGCCGGTGACGAGGACGGTCGTCGGGTAGTAGGCGCGCAGGTCCTCGGTGTCGTCGGGCCAGCCGAGCGTCGAGAACGGCCACAGCGCCGAGGAGAACCAGGTGTCGAGCACGTCGTCGTCCTGCGTCCAGCCGGCGGGCGGCTCCTCCCCCGGGCCGACGCAGACGTCGTCGCCGTCGGGCGAGTACCAGACCGGGATGCGGTGACCCCACCACAGCTGCCGGCTGATGCACCAGTCCCGCAGCCCGTCGACCCACTGGAAGTAGCGGCTGCGCATCGAGGCGGGCTCGATCTGCACGCGGCCGTCGCGCACGGCGTCCGCCGCGGCCCGGGCCAGGGTCTCGACCCGCACCCACCACTGCAGCGACAGCCGCGGCTCGACCACGGTGTCGCAGCGCGAGCAGTGCCCGACGGCGTGCTCGTAGGGTCGCTTCTCGGCGACGATGCGCCCCTCCTCGCGCAGGGCGGCGACGATCGCGTACCGCGCCTCCATGCGGTCGAGGCCGGCGAACGGGCCGGGGGCGGTGATCACGGCCCGCTCGTCCATGATCGTCGGCATCGGCAGCTCGTGGCGGCGGCCGATCTCGAAGTCGTTGGGGTCGTGGGCCGGCGTCACCTTGACCGCGCCGGTGCCGAAGGACGGGTCGACGTGCGGGTCGGCGACGATCGGGATGCGCCGGTTCGTCAACGGCAGCGCGACCTCGGTGCCGACGAGGTGGCGGTACCGCTCGTCGTCGGGGTGCACGGCCACCGCGGTGTCACCGAGCATGGTCTCGGCGCGGGTCGTCGCCACCACGATCGCGTCGTCGCCGTCGCCGTAGCGGATGCTGACGAGCTCCCCCGGCTCGTCGGCGTGGTCGACCTCGGCGTCGCTCAGCGCCGTCATGTCGCGCGGACACCAGTTGATGATGCGCTCGGCGCGGTAGATGAGGTCGTCGTCGTAGAGCCGCTTGAAGATCGTCTGGACCGCGGCCGAGAGCCCGTCGTCCATCGTGAAGCGCTCCCGGCTCCAGTCCACGCCGTCGCCGAGGCGGCGCATCTGGCCGAGGATCTGGCCGCCGTAGCGGTTCTTCCACTCCCACGCCTTGTCGAGGAACTCCTCGCGCGTGTAGTCCGAGCGGCTCCGGCCCTCGGTCTCGGCCAGGTGCCGCTCGACCAGGTTGTTCACCGCGATGGACGCGTGGTCCATGCCCGGCAGCCAGAGCGTGTCGTGACCGCGCATGCGGGCGCGCCGGGAGAGCGCGTCCATCATCGACTGCTCGAGCGCGTGGCCGATGTGCAGGTTGCCGGTGACGTTCGGCGGCGGGATGACGAGCGACCACCGCGGCTTGTCGCTCGACGGGTCGGCGGTGAAGTAGCCGCGCTCGACCCACCGCTCGTAGAGCGGCCCCTCCACCTCCGCCGGGCGGAACTGGCTCGGCAGGCTCGGGGTCGGCGTGGGTTCGTCGGTCACGGAACGATTCTAGGAATGCCCCGCGGCGACCTCGGGGGCGCGGTCGAGCCAGGCGGCGAACGCGGCGAAGTCGAAGGGCCGGCCCAGGAAGTCGGCCACGAGATCCGCGGCGTCGCGACGGCCGCCCTGGGCCAGGATGCGGTCGCGGTAGCGGTGCGCGACCTCCGGGGCGAACAGGTCGCCGGGGTCGAAGGCCGCGAAGAGGTCCTTCGCGATCACGAGCGACCACATGTAGGTGTAATACGCCGACGTGTAGCCACCGAGGTGCCCGAACGACGCGTGGAAGTGGGTGCCCTCCAGGTAGCGGTTGAGGTCGTAGCGCTCCTGCAGCAGACGGACCCGCTCGGTCAGGTCGGCGGGCCGGTCGCGGTGGGCCTCGTAGGACAACGCCGTGTAGAAGATCTGGTTGCGGACGAACAGTCCCTTGCCGAAGTCGTTCGCGGCCCGCATGCGCTGCACCAGCTCGCGCGGGATCGGCGTGCCGTCGGCGTCGGTGGCGAAGGTCTGCAGCACGTCGGCGTCCCAGGCCCACTCCTCCAGCATCTGCGAGGGCGCCTCGACGAAGTCCCACTCGGTGGCGACCCCGGAGAAGCGCGCCCACCGCTGGTCGCCGCCGAGAACGTGGTGCACGAGGTGGCCGAACTCGTGGAACAGCGTCACGACGTCGGTGTGCTGCATCAGCCCGGTCGGGAAGTTGCAGACCAGCACCCCCTCGGCCAGTTGCCGGCCGGTGATGCCGCTGGCGAGCTCGAACTGCGCGGCGTGCTTGAACTTGCCCTCCCGCGGGTGCAGGTCGAGGTGGATGCGCCCGGCGCGGACGCCGTCGACGAGCACGTCGTAGGACGCGACGTCGGCGTGCCAGGTGGGGACGTCGACCGGGACGTACTCGATGCCGAAGAGCCGCCCGGTGACCTCGAGCAGTCCGGTGCGCACCTTGGCGAAGTCGAAGTAGCGGCGTACCTCCTGGGCGTCGACCTCGAAGCGCTCGCGACGGATCAGCTCGCTGTAGTAGCTCGTGCTCGCGGCGTCGAGGCCGTCGGCGTCCGGCTCGTCGCGGCGGCGGCGCTCGAGCAGGATCGCCGCGTCCCGGCGCCCGGACGGCTCGGCGGCGTCGGCGATGCGCTCGATGAACTCGGCGACGGCGTCCGACGTCCCGATCATCTTGACGTCGGTGTCGTAGTCGGGCCACGTGCGGTAGCCCAGGATGCGCGCCTGCTCGTCGCGCAGCGCGAACATCTCCTGCAGCACGGCGTCGTTGTCCGGCCAACCCCGGTTGAGGAACGCCGTGGCCAGCTCGAGGCGGGCCGCGGCGTCCCGCGCGAAGGACCGGAACGGCAGCCAGTCGGGGTAGTCGGTCGTGATGGTGACCAGCCCCTCGTCGTCGGGCTCGTGCGCGTCGACGAAGTCCTGCGGCAGCCCGGCCAGCCGGTCGGGCGTGATGCGGATCGAGCGGACGTCGTCGCGGATGACCCGCGAGAAGTCCTGGTCCAACACGGTGAGCCGCTCGGAGATCTCCCGCAGCCGGGCCATGACGTCGTCGCCCTGGTCGACGCCGCTGCGTCGGAAGTCACGCAGCACATGCTCGCGCAGCCGCAGCGCGTCCGCGTCGTCGCCCAGCGCGTCGGGATCGGTGGCGTCGACGACGGCGTAGAGCTCGCGGTCGAGACCGCGCTCGGTGAGCACCTTGGCGATCTCCTGCGCGCGCTGCTCGGCGAGCTCGCGGACGGCGGGGTCGGGGTGGACCTCGCTCACCAGCCCGGCCAGCGAGTCGGCGCCGCGCAGCGCGATGTCGGCGTCGTTCCACCGCGCGAGGACGGTGGACGCGTCGCGCGCGCTGCCGTCCTTCACCTCGTCCAGGACGCGGCGAGCCTCGGCGAGCTGCGCGTCGACCCGCGCGTCGAGCCAGGCGTGCCAGTCGGTGTCGGGGAGCTCCAGCGGGTGCAGATCGGTCACCCGATCGACCCTAGTCCGACCCCGGATAGTGGACCGACATGCCGCCAGCGCGAGCAGATCGGTCCACGATCGCGCTAGGCGCTCTTCTCGCGGCGCTGCGGCTTGGCCGGCTCGCGCGGGACGAGGGTCGGGTAGACGTGGTCGAGCACCGACTCGCGGGTGATCACGACGCGGGCGACGTCCTCGCGCGAGGGCACCTCGTACATCACCGAGAGCAGCACCTCTTCCATGATCGCGCGCAGGCCGCGGGCACCGGTGCCCCGCATGACGGCCTGGTCGGCGATCGCCTCGAGGGCGTCGTCGGTGAACTCCAGCTCGACGTTATCGAGCTCGAACATCTTGGCGTACTGCCGCACGAGCGCGTTCTTGGGCTCGGTGAGGATTTGCACGAGCGCGTCGCGGTCGAGCGGGCGGACCGAGGTGATGACGGGCAGCCGGCCGATGAACTCGGGGATCAGGCCGAACTTGATGAGGTCCTCGGGCATGACGTCGGCGAAGACGTCGCGCGTCTCCTTGTCGAACTTGGTGTGCAGTTCGGCGCCGAAGCCGAGGCCCTTCTTGCCGACGCGGTTCTCGATGAGCGTGTCGAGACCGGCGAAGGCGCCACCGACGATGAACAGCACATTGGTGGTGTCGATCTGGATGAATTCCTGGTGCGGGTGCTTGCGGCCACCCTGCGGCGGGACGGAGGCGGCGGTGCCCTCGAGGATCTTCAGCAGCGCCTGTTGCACGCCCTCGCCGGAGACGTCACGGGTGATCGACGGGTTCTCCGCCTTGCGGGCGATCTTGTCGACCTCGTCGATGTAGATGATGCCGGTCTCGGCCCGCTTGACGTCGTAGTCGGCGGCCTGGATCAGCTTGAGCAGGATGTTCTCGACGTCCTCGCCGACGTACCCGGCCTCGGTGAGCGCGGTGGCGTCGGCGATGGCGAACGGGACGTTGAGCATCCGCGCCAGCGTCTGGGCCAGCAGCGTCTTGCCCGATCCGGTGGGCCCGAGCAGCAGGATGTTGGACTTGGCGAGCTCGACGGCGGCGTCGGCGTTGCGCGGCTTGCTCTCGCCACCGGCCTGGACGCGCTTGTAGTGGTTGTAGACCGCGACGGCGAGCGTCTTCTTCGCGACGTCCTGGCCGACGACGTAGCCGTTGAGGAACTCGTAGATCTCGTTCGGCTTGGGCAGCTCGTCGAAGCTGAACTCGCTGGTCTCGGCGAGCTCCTCCTCGATGATCTCGTTGCAGAGGTCGATGCACTCGTCGCAGATGTACACGCCGGGGCCGGCGATCAGCTTCTTGACCTGCTTCTGGCTCTTCCCGCAGAACGAGCACTTCAACAGGTCGCCTGTCTCACCGACACGTGGTGCCACGGACGACACTCCCTATCAACACTGCTCGTGGACGGACCCGTCCGGGGGGACGGACCCGTGCGGGCCAATTCGTGAACGGTACCTGTTCCCCCGGGGAAAGTCGCCGGAGAACGCGCCGGGGATGTGGTGCGACCTCGTCCCCTGTCGGGGCCCGGCCGGCGAACCCGGCCGGGCGTCCCGACGGCCGGCGTCAGACCTGCGGCACCATCTTGCGGCTCGTGATGACCTCGTCGACCATGCCGTAGTCCTTGGCCTGCTGCGCGGTGAAGATCTTGTCGCGCTCGATGTCGGCCCGCACGGTCTCGAGGTCCTGCCCGGTGTGCCGGGCGAGGATCTCCTCCTCCAGGTCGCGCATGCGCTGGATCTCCTTGGCCTGGATGTCGAGGTCGGAGATCTGCTGCGCCCCCTCGGTCCCGCCCGAGGGCTGGTGGATGAGGATGCGCGAGTTCTGCAGCGCGAAGCGCTTGCCCTTGGTGCCCGCGGCGAGCAGGACGGCGGCGGCGGAGGCGGCCTGACCCATGCAGATCGTCTGGATCTCGGGCCGGACGTACTGCAACGTGTCGTAGACGGCGGTCAGCGCCGTGAACGACCCGCCCGGCGAGTTGATGTAGATCTGGATGTCGCGGTCGGGATCGGTGGACTCCAGCACGATCAGCTGCGCCATGACGTCGTTGGCGACGACGTCGTCGATCGGGGCGCCGAGGAAGATGATGCGCTCCTCGAACAGCTTGTTGTACGGGTTGGACTCCTTGATCCCGTAGTTCGTCTTCTCGACGAAGGACGGGAGCACGTAGCGCGACTGCGGCCCGTGGAGCTCACTCATGGTCTGCGTTCCTCTCGCCGGTTCAGGCCGGGGCCGGGGCGTTGCCGTTGGACACCTGGCCCACGCGGCTCACGATCTGGTCGATGAAGCCGTAGTCGAGCGCCTCCTGGGCGGTGAACCAGCGGTCGCGGTCGCCGTCCTTGATGATCTGCTCGACCGTCTGGCCGGTGTGCTCGGCCGTGATCTCGGCCATCTCCTGCTTGGTGAGGTTCCACTGCTCGGCCTGGATCTTGATGTCCGACGCGGTGCCGCCGAGGCCGGCCGACCCCTGGTGCATCAGGATGCGCGAGTGCGGCAGCGAGTAGCGCTTGCCGCGGGTGCCCGCGGAGAGCAGGAACTGCCCCATCGAGGCCGACAGCCCCAGCGACCACGTCGACACGTCGCAGTCGATGAGCTCCATGGTGTCGAAGATGGCCATGCCGGCCGTGACCGAGCCGCCCGGCGAGTTGATGTAGAGGTTGATGTCGCGCTCGGGCTGCTCGGCCGCGAGCAGCAGCAGCTGCGCGCAGATCTGGTTCGCGATCTGGTCGTCCACCGGCTGGCCCAGGAAGATGATCCGCTCGCGCAGCAGCCGGTCGTAGACCGAGTCGTTCAGGTTCATGCCGCCGCCTTGCGCGCGGCTGACCGGGTGGCTCACTGGAACCTTCCTTCGTCGAAATCGGGGTGCTTCACCGACCCTAACGAAGGCCGGTCCGCGGTGACTCCCGGTAGGGGCCGCGTTCGCTCTCGGCGTGATGCGCCGGTGGCTCAGGCGTTCGGCTGGTCGGTGTCGCCGGAACCGTCGGTGTCGTCGTCGCTGCCGGCGGCCTCGGCGGCCTCGGCGTCCAACGCCGCGAGGTCGACGGGGTTGCCCGACTCGTCGGTGATCGTCGCCTTCTCCAGGATCTCGGCCAGCGCCTTGTTGCGGCGGATGTCGGCCACGAGCATGGGCAGGTTCCCGGCCTGGACGATCTGGTTCGCGAACTCCTGCGGGGGCATGTTGTACTGCTGCGCCTGCCGCACGAGGTACTCGGTGAGCTCGCCGTCGCCGATCTGCACGTCGGTGCGGTCGGCGACCGCGTCGAGCAGGAACTGCGCGCGCACCGACTTCTCGGCGCTCTCGCGCATCTCGGTGTCGAACTCCTCGCGGCTCTTGCCCTGGAAGTCGAGGTAGGCCTGGAACTGGGCGTCGTCGTGGCCGAGCTGGTGCACGATCTCGTGCTCGCGGTAGTCGACCTCGGCCTTGATCGCGGACTCCGGCAGCGGGAAGTCGACCGTCTCGATGAGGTGCTCCAGCACCTTGTCGCGGGCCTGGGCGCCCTGTTCCATGACCCGGACGCGGCCGAGACGGGTACGTAGGTCGTCGCGCAGCTCGTCGACGGTGTCGAACTCGCTGGCGAGCTGGGCGAACTCGTCGTCGAGGTCGGGCAGCTCCTGCACCTTGACCGACTTGACCGTCGCGGTCACCTCGGCGTCCGTGCCGGCCTGTTCGCCGTGGCGCAGCGGCGCGGTGAAGGTGACGGTGTCGCCGGCGGCCTTGCCGGTGACGGCCTCGTCCAGGCCGTCGACGAAGTCGTCGGAGCCCACGACGTAGGAGCGGCCGGTGGCCGAGCCGCCCTCGACGGCCTCGCCGTCGACGGTCGAGGCGAGGTCCAGCGAGACGTAGTCGCCCTCCTCGACGGGGCGCTCCACGCCCTTGAGGGTGCCGAATCGCTTGCGCAGCTCCTCGACCTGCTCGGCGACGTCGTCGTCGCTCACCTCGGTGTCGTCGACGGTGACGGCGATGCCGTCGAGGTCGGGCAGCGTGATCTCGGGCCGGACGTCGACCTCGGCGGTGAAGCTCAGCGACTCGCCGTCGTCGAGGTTGGTGATGTCGATCTCGGGCTGGCCGAGCGGGCTGAGCGAGTGCTCCTGGGTGGCCTCGCTGTACAGCCGCGGCAGGACCTCGTTGACGGCCTCCTGGAGCACGGTGCCGCGCCCGACGCGCTGGTCGATCACGCGCGCGGGCACCTTGCCCGGCCGGAAACCGGGGACGCGGACCTGCTGGCCGATCGTCTTGTAGGCCGCGTCGAGGCTCGGCTGCAGCGCGTCGAAGGGCACCTCGACGGCGAGCCGGACGCGGGTCGGGCTCAGGTTCTCGACGGTGCTCTTCACGTGCGGGTACTCCTAGGTCGGCTCCACGTACAGGTCAACCCTTGACGCTACAGCGGCAACCCGTACTGCATGAAACCGCGGTCCTGGGCGACCTGGTCGTAGAGCCGCCGCGCGCGCGTGTTGGTCGGCTGGGTCAGCCAGTAGACGCGCACGCAGTGTCGCGCCCGGGCCGCGTCGGCCACGGCGGCGATGAGCGCGCGTGCCGCGCCGTGCCCGCGGGCGTCCTCGTCGACGAAGAGGTCCTGCAGGTAGCAGACGTCGGGCGAGGACGTGCTCGCGTGGACCAGGTAGTGGACGAGGCCGACCACCCGGCCGTCGACCTCGGCGACGAGGGCGTGCATCCGGTCGTCGGCGGTGAACTCCGCCCACGCCCGGTCGAAGAGGGCCTGCGGCTCGTCGTGTCGCTCGTAGCAGGCCAGGTAGGCGCGGAACAGTCGTTCCCAGGCGGCGCGATCGTCCGGATGCAGCCGGCGCACGGTGGTCATCCCGCTCCCTCGATCCTCGGGGTGTTCCCTCGCTGCGCTCGGTCGACCCTTCCTCGTGCTCGGGAGACTTGGGCGAGCTCGGTCTCGGCGCGCCACTCGTCGGGGTGTTCCCTCGCTGCGCTCGGTCAACCCCTTCCTTGGCCTCGGCCGACACGAGCAAGCTCGGTCGGCGCTCGGCCTGCGTCGGGGTGACAGGATTTGAACCTGCGGCCCCTCGCTCCCAAAGCGAGTGCGCTACCAAGCTGCGCCACACCCCGCGGCGCCCCGAGCCTAGCGGCCGGTGCCGCACCCGTTCGCCGTCCCGGGCCGCGGGGATCGCCGCACCACCGGTGCGTCCGCCTCGTAGCATCGGTGCCGTGCCCGAAGGCCATACGCTGCACCGCCTCGCGCGCGACCAGGAACGCCTCTTCGGCGGCACCGTCGTGGCGGCCAGCAGCCCGCAGGGCCGCTTCGCCGAGGGAGCGGCCCAGCTCGACGGCCAGCTGCTGACGGGCACCGAGGCCTACGGCAAGCACCTGCTGCACCACTACGGCAACGGCCGCATCCTGCACGTCCACCTCGGGCTGTACGGGAAGTTCGCCACCGGCCGGGGCGAGCCGCCCGAGCCGCGCGGCGCGCTACGGCTGCGACTGGTCAACGACGCGGCGTGGACGGACCTGCGCGGCCCCACCGCGTGCGAGCTCCTGACCCCGGACGCCGTCGAGACGCTGCTGGCCCGCCTCGGTCCCGATCCGCTGCGGGCGCGGCAGGACCCGGCCGCCGCGTACCGCCGTGTCGCGCGCAGCCGCACGCCCATCGGCGCGCTGCTCATGGACCAGTCGGTGCTCGCCGGGGTCGGCAACGTGTACCGCGCCGAGGTCCTGTTCCGTGCCCGGCTGCACCCGCTGCGGCCCGGCCGCGACGTGCCCGAGCGGCTGTGGCTCGGCATGTGGGACGACCTCGTCACCCTGATGCGCGCGGGGGTCCGGGCCGGGCGCATCGTCACCACCCGGCCCGAGGACCGCCCCGCCGGCCGGGTCACCCGCGACCGCGCGCACTACGTCTACCGGCGCACCGGGCTGCCGTGCCGGGTGTGCTCGACCCCGATCGCCGCCGCCGTCCTCGTCGCCCGCAACCTGTTCTGGTGCCCCACCTGCCAGGCACCCACCCCGTGATCGAGCGGCCCCGTGGTCGAGCGGAGGTAGTGGCCGCCGGGGCGACCGCGACGTCCTCTTGATCACCGAGCGGGGCCGGCGGGTCAGGCGAGGCCGCGGATCGTCCGGGCGGGCGGCCGGTCGCCCTTGATCGCGGCGACCATCTCCAGCGTCTGCCGCGTCTCGACGACGTTGTGGACGCGGTAGACGACGGCGCCGAGCCAGGCACAGACGGCGGTGGCCGCCAGGGTGCCGGTCAACCGCTCGCCCGGGGGCAGGCCGCCGAGCGTCTCGCCCACGAAGTCCTTGTTCGACAGCGAGACGAGCACCGGCCACCCCGTCGCCACCATCTCCGGCAGCCGCCGGGTGACCTCGAGCGAGTGATAGGTGTTCTTGCCGAAGTCGTGCGCCGGGTCGATGAGCACCCGCTCGCGGCCGACGCCCACCGCGACGGCCCGCTCGGCCAGCGCGAGCGTCCGGGCGAGCACGTCGGCCATCACGTCGTCGTAGGCGACCCGGTGCGGTCGGGTGCGCGGCTCGGCGCCACCGGCGTGCGTGCACACCAGGCCGACGTCGTGCCGGGCCGCGACCTCGGCGAGCCCCGGGTCGTGGCCACCCCACGCGTCGTTGAGCAGGTCGGCGCCCTCGGCGCAGACGGCCTCCCCCACCTCGGCACGCCAGGTGTCCACGCTGATGACGAGGTCCGGGTGCGCGTCGCGCACGGCCCGCACGAACGCGGCGGTGCGGTCTATCTCCTCGGCCGCCGAGACGACCTGGCCGGGCGCGGCCTTCACCCCGCCGATGTCGACGATGTCCGCGCCCTGCTCCACCACGGTGTGCACGCGCGCCAGGGCCTGGTCGAACGCGAACGTCGCACCGCGGTCGTAGAACGAGTCAGGGGTGCGGTTGACGATGGCCATGATCCCGAAGTCACCCGGGCCGTAGCGACGGGGCCCGAGCCTCAGCACGGCGCGTACCCGGCGACCGACACCGCAGGCGGCCGCTCGTCGACCGGCACGACGCGCTCGCGCCACCGGCCCGGTGCCGCGCGGTCGAACTGCGCGATCGTGCCCGGGACGACCTCACGCTCGCCGAACGAGCGCCGGTCGGCCACGGTCAGGATCTCCAGGGCCATGGCGCCCAGGTCGTGGACGTTCTGGTGACGGTGCGCGCGGCTGCCGAGATCCACCTGCGCGACGGCGTCGAGACCGGCCGCGGCGACGGTGTCGACGAGCGTCGCGAACTCGACGCCGTACCCGGTGGGCACCGGCAGTCGCTCGAAGTGCGCCCGGCGGATCGCCCACTCCCCCGCGAGCGGCTGCACGACCGCGCCGAGCTGCGGCCAACGGCTCGCGAGCAGCGGTCGGGCCACGAGCTCGGTGACCCGGCCACCCTGCGTGCTCGACCGGCCGCCGTCGTCCAGCACCCGGTCGTAGAACCCCTTGACGAGCCGCACGTCGGGGTCGGCGAGCAGCGGGCCGAGCAGTCCGGTGACGAAGTGCGTTCCCCACTCGGTGAGGTCAGCGTCGACGAAGACGCAGACGTCGCCGCGGGTGACGAACTGCGACTTCCACAGCGCCTCGCCCTTGCCGCCGTGCACCCCCAGGTCGGGCCGCACGTCGGCGACCGAGTGGACGCCGGCCCCGGCGGCGCGGGCCACGGCGGCGGTGTCGTCGGTCGACAGCGAGTCCATGACGACGACCTCGGCCACGACGTCGTGGTCGAGCGCGAGGTCGCGGCGGATGCGCTCGACCACGGCCCCGACCGAGGCCGCCTCGTCCCGGGCGGGGATCACCACGCTCACCCGGGTGCCTGCTTCGGCCCGCAGCCGGGCGACGCGCTCCACCGGCCAGTCCGCCGCCGCGGACGTGCGGCGGCCGAACCAGGCCGCTGCGGCGGGATGCATGCCCCACCTTCTCACCCGGCCCGCGGCGCGCGCGGCGTGCCCCGGACCGCCCGCCGCGGCTCGTCGTCGCCGTGGTGTCGCCCTCACCGGGGTGCCGCCCGCTCGCGCGGGACTGGACGGGCAGGCCACACTACGTAACGACGGGGGTCCCGGGTCGTTGTGCCCGGTGAAGCAGGACTGAGCGGGGGCTCGACATGAGATTGATGATCCACACCATCCAGCCGGGTGACGAGCTGACGATGATCGGCCCGGACGGGCAGCGCAGCGAGCGCTTCGTGCTCGGCGACCTGCCCGCGCTCCGCTGCGACTACGTGTGGATCTACCGCATGGGCGACGCGCCGATCGTCGTCGACCGCGCCTACGGCCTCGACGCGACCTTCGAGTTCCACACGCGGCACGGCGCCTCGGCGGTCAACCGGAGCTGGTGACGCGCTCGAGCGTCCGCACGTGGTGGTGCTCGTTGAGCGAGCGCAGCCGCACCCGGCCGTCCCGCCCGACGGTGAGGACGGAGAACCCGGTGTAGGCGATGCCGGCGAAGATCGTCTCCCGCGTGCCGACGACGCCGGCGACGTAGGCGTTGACCACGCCGCCGTGACACACGACCGCGATGGTGTCCTCGGGGCGGCCGGACGCGACGACGTCGCCCATCGCGGCGGCGACGGTCGCGCGGAACCGCCGTAGCCCCTCGTCGCCGTCCTGCGCGTCGAGGCGGTCGCGCATCTGCCGGACGACGGGGTGCGCGGTCTCCTCGGCCGGGATGTAGACGCCGTGGCCGAAGTCGAACTCGACCAGGCCGTCGTGGCGGCGCACGTCGAGGCCGCGCGCGGCGGCCAGCGGCTCCGCGGTCTGCACGGCCCGGCGCAGCGGGCTCGCCCACACCGCGTCGATCCGCTCCTCGGCAAGGGTCGCCGCGAGCGCCGCGGCCTGCCGCCGGCCGGTGTCGCTGAGCTCGGGATCGGGTGCCTCGCTCACCGTCTCGACCCGCTCGGGCAGGGCGTGGCGGACGAGGATCAGGCGCACGGCTGGACTCTAGGGCACCGCTACGGTCCCGCCGGGCCGGCCAGCCGGGCCAGCCGACGCAGCTGCGCGGCGACGTAGGGCCGGGCCCGACGCTGGCCGCCCCGCTCGGCGATCGCCGCCGCGAGCGCCGCGAGCCGGGCCGCGACGCGGGCGACGTCGGGCTCCCATCCCCGGCCGCGGCACTCCTCGATCCAGTGCGCGGGGGTGAGGTGGCCGCGCTGGGCATTGCACCGCCGGCAGGCGGCGACCTCGTTCTCGGCCCAGGACGGGCCGCCCTTCACCCGCGGCACGAGGTGCTCGGTCGTCGGCGGCACCAGGGGGCCGAACAGCCGGCCGCACCACACGCACGTGCCGCCGTCGCGGCGCACGGCCGCGAGCCGTCGCTGCGCCCGGTTCGGTTGCGTGACCGTCACGGCGCCGCCTGCGCGTCCATCACCCCGTCGATGGTGCCTCACCCGGGCGGCGGGCGGCACCGTGAGCGAGACCGCGTTGCCGGTGACGGCGACGGCCGGGTAGACCGGAGCCGTGAGCGGCGACGGCAGTGACGGCGGAATCGACCCGGCGCGCTTCGACGCCGAGGTGCTGCGGGCGGCCTTCGCCGCCTTCCCGAGCGGCGTCACCGTCGTGGCCGCCCGGCGGGCCGGCGAGCCCGTCGGCATGGCCGCCAGCTCGTTCACCTCGGTGTCACTCGTCCCGCCGCTGGTCTCGGTCTGCTTCGCCCGGACGTCGGCGACGTGGCCCACGCTGCGCGCCGGCGAACGGCTCGGCGTCAGCGTCCTCGCCGACGACCAGGACCGCCTCGCCCGGCAGTTCGCCGCGCGCGGCCGGGATCGCTTCGCCGACGTCCGCTCCACGACACCGGCCTCGGGTGCGGTGCTGATCGACGGCGCGTGCCTGTGGCTCGAGTGCGACGTCCACGCCGAGTTCCCGGCCGGCGACCACGTGATCGCGCTGCTCGAGGTGCACGAGATCGAGTCGTTCCCGCAGCGCCGGCCGCTCGTCTTCCACTCCAGCGAGTTCCGTCAGCTCGTCTTCCCGCCGGGCTGACGATCAGCCGGGCTCGGGCAGCTGCCGCGCCGACTCCTGCTGGTGGGTGAGCACGGCGAGCACGCGACGGTGGTGCTCGTCGGAGGGCGGCAGGTCGAGCTTGGCGAAGATGTTGTTGATGTGCTTGCTGACCGCCTTGTCGCTGACGACCAGCCGCTCGGCGATCGCGCTGTTGGAGCGGCCCTCGGCCATGACGGCGAGCACCTCCCGCTCGCGCGGCGTGAGCGCGGCGAGGCGGGCCCGCTGCCGGGTGCCGGCGAGCAGCTGCGCGACGACGTCGGGGTCGAGCGCCGTCCCGCCGTCGGCCACGCGCACCACCGCGTCGACGAAGTCGGCCACGTTGCCCACCCGGTCCTTGAGCAGGTAGCCGACGCCGCCGGAGCGGTCGGAGAGCAGTTCGGTGGCGTACACGTGCTCGACGAACTGCGACAGGATCAGGATGGGCAGACCGGGGACGGCCCGGCGGGCCGCGAGCGTCGCCCGCAGCCCCTCGTCGGTGAACGAGGGCGGCAGCCGCACGTCGACGATCGAGACGTCCGGGCGCACCTCGACGATGCGCTCGGCGAGCCCGTGCCCGTCCGCGAGCTCGGCGACCACCTCGAAGCCGTTCGCGGCGAGGATGCGGGCGAGCCCGGCGCGCAGCAGCGCGAGGTCCTCGGCGATCAGGACCCGCACGGCAACTCCACGTCGACGACGGTCGGGCCGCCCGGCGGGCTGGAGATCCGCAGCGTGCCGTCGAAGGGCGCGAGGCGGGACTGCACGCCACGCAGCCCGCTGCCGCCGAGCGGGTCGGCGCCGCCGCGGCCGTCGTCGCGGACCTGCAGCGCGAGCGCGTCGCCCCGGTCCAGGATCGTCACCCGGATCGTGTCCGCCCCGCTGTGCTTGGCGGCGTTGGTGAGCGCCTCGACGACCGTGAAGTACGCCGCCGTCTCGACCGGCCGGGCCAATCGCCGCCCGAGGCGCGCGTCCAGGACGACCGGGATCGAGCTGGTGTGCGTCATCGCCTCGAGCGCGCCGACGATGCCCCGCTCGGCCAGCAGCGGCGGGGCGATGCCCCGGACGAGGTCGCGCAGCTCGCCCAGGGCGGTCTGGATCTCGCCGCGCGCGTCGCCCACGAGGGCGCGCGCGAGCGCGGGGTCGGTGTCGAAGCTGGACTCGGCCATCCCCAGCGTCATGCCCATGGCGACCAGGCGGGCCTGCGCACCGTCGTGCAGGTCCCGTTCGATGCGGCGCAGCTCGACGGCGGACGCGTCGACGGCCGCGTGCCGGGCCGCGGCCAGCGACTCGACCCGGGCGGTGAGCCGGGTGGCGGCGCTGGCGCCGAGCAGCCAGCGGGCCAGCCAGGCGTCGCCGCGCAGCAGCGCGGTCGGGGCCAGCGCGGCGACGATGCCGAGCAGGACGGCGTTGACGACGCCGAGCGCGGCGGTGCCGAACCCCGTCACCGCCATGCCGAGGCTGCCGACCCGCTCCACGGGCAGCACGAGCCACAGCAGCGACAGCAGCAGCGTCTGCACCGTCAGATAGGTCAGCACCAGCAGGCCGGCGGCGGCGACGAGCCGCAGCGGCAGGGCGAGCCACGCGAGATCGCGCCACGTGGCGGGCGTCGTCACCAGCTGCCGCAGCCGGGGACCCCGCTCGACCGGCAGCGGCGGGTACGGCGACGCGATGGGCGGCTCGGCGCGCCGGCGTCGGCGGTCGACCAGCCCGCGCACGCCCGCCGCGGCACGGTCGGCGAGCGGGAGACCGACGCCGACGAGGCACAGCACGGCGCTGCCGAGCAGGGCGAGGAGGAGCAGCACGCCCACGACGTCCACGAGCGCGGCGGCCACCAGTGTGCGCACCGCGCGCAGCCATCGCGCCGCGGCGGCACGCCACCGGGCGGGGCCGCGTGCGTCCATCGGGTCAGTATCGCCGAGCGCGGGCGCCGGCGCGGTGGGCGACGGACCCCATCCACCGGTGGTGCCAGCACCACCGCCAAGAGGCGGCCGTGGGCCCTCGCCGCGCCGGCCACGCATTCCTAGCGTTTCGGGCATGACATCTCACACCGGAACCCCCACAGCGACGGCCGCGCCCTGGCGGCGGCGGGCCGTCGCCCTGGCCGCCGCGGTGATCGCCGCCGGCTCCGTCGGCGCCGCGACCGTCCAACCCGCGGCGGCCCGCCCCGCCGACCGCGGCACCCCGACGAGCGGGACGACCCGCGGCGGCGTCGTCCAGGACGGTCTCGACCGCCTCGTGACGAAGGACGGTTTCCCGGGCGCGCTCGCGTCCGTCAGCGGCGTCGGGCACGGCGAACGCGACTACACCGCGGGCGTCGGAGACGCGCGCACGAAGGCGCCGGTGCCCCGCGACGGCCAGGTGCGCATCGGCAGCAACACCAAGATGTTCACCGCGGTCGTGATCCTGCAGCTGGTGGGGTCGGGGCAGATCCGCCTCGACGCGTCGGTCGACACCTACCTGCCGGGGCTGCTGCGCGGCAACGGCATCGACGGGCGTCACATCACCGTGCGGCAGCTGCTGCAGCACACCAGCGGCCTGCCGAACTACACCAACGAGATCGGCACGCACTTCCTGCCGCACCAGCACGAATACCTCGAGCCGCGCCAGCTGATCGACATCGCGCTCACCCAGAAGGCGCAGTTCGCGCCGGGCACGAGCTGGGCCTACAGCAACACCAACTACGTCACGCTCGGCCTCATCGCCCAGCGGGTCACCGGACGGCCGCTCGGCGAGCTCATCACCGACCGGGTCATCGACCGGATCGGCCTGCGCCACACGTACTTCCCGAACACCGGCGACGAGCGCATCCACGGCCGGCACCCGCACGGCTACTACCGGGAGACCCCGACGACCCCGCTCACCGACGTCACCGTGCAGGACACCGGCTGGGCCTGGGCGGCCGGCGCGATCGTCGCCACCCCCAGTGACGTCAACCGCTTCATGACCGCGCTGCTCGGTGGCCGCCTGCTGCCGGCGGCCCAGCTGCGGGAGATGCAGCAGACCGTCCCGGCGACCGACCTGGGCAAGGACGCCCGTTACGGCCTCGGTCTGATCAGCGTGTCGTTGCCCTGCGGCGGCCTCGCGTGGGGCCACGGCGGGGACGTCCCCGGCTACGCGACCTCGAACTACGCCACCACCGGGGGGCGTGCCGTGACCGTCGCCGTCACCCGGCTGCAGGAGACGCAGGCCGAGGTCGACGACACCGAGGGGCTGGTGAAGACCGCGCTCTGCGCGAAGTGACGAACCGTCCACGACGCGACTGCCGCATCCGTACGCTAACGTACGGATGTGGCAGTTGCTCGTACCCCCCGGGAGGTCTGGGTCGACGCGGCGACGCGAGCGCTCGCCGCGGGCGGTGGCCCGCAGGCCGTCCGGGTCGAGGCGCTCGCCCGGCTCGTCGGCGCGACCAAGGGCAGCTTCTACTGGCACTTCGCCGACCGCGACGCGCTGCTCGCGGCCGTCCTGGACACGTGGGAGGAGCACGCCGGCCCGCCCGACGTCGAGGGTGACGGCCGCGAACGCGTCCGGCGGCTGTTCTCGACCCCGTCCGAGCGCACGGTCGAGCCGGCGGTACGGGACTGGGCCCGGCACGATCCGGCGGTGGCGCGCCGACTGCGCCGCGTCGACCGCCGGTGGCTCGACCGCCTCGGCGAGGCGTACGGCGAGTTCTGCGACGACGAGGAGGCCGAGCTGCGCGCGGTCCTCACGCTGACACTCATCGTGGGACGCCGGTTCACCGCGCTGGGGCGCGGGCGCCGGGCGAGCGCCGAGGCCGCCGAGCGCGCCCTCGCCCGACTACTCGACTGACGCCTCGGCGAGCAGGGCCCGGGCCTCGTCGGACTCGTAGAACGGGGCGAGCTGGCGGCGGACCAGGTTCTCGAGCTCACCGGCCTCGTCCAGCGCTCGCACGGCACGCGGCGCGAACCGCATCGCCTCCTCCACGAGGTCGTCGCGGCCGAGCCCGAACTCCGCGAGCAACGCGTCGAGCGGGTAGCCGCCGTAGGTGTCGAAGAAGTAGTCGACGCCCGTGAACACGAGCGAGTGCAGGTAGGGGCTCTCGCGGAACTCGAGCCAGAAGTCGTACGCGACCACGACGAGGTCGACGAGGTCGTCGTCGTCGACGCCGCCGAGCGCGTCGGCCATGGTCCGCTCCGCGAGGTCGTCCCACACGTCGAGCAGCGTCGCGACGAGCTCGTCGTCGGGCCCGGCGGTCCCGGCGAGGGAGTCGCGCCAGCGGGCGATGATGCCGCCGGCGGCGCGCTCGGCCGCGGCCCGGCCCAGCCGATCGGCCTCGCGCACCGCACCGCCGGCGACGCGGTCGCCCATCGAGAGCGCCGCCGCGACGCCCGGGATGCGCTCGGCCAGCCGGCGGTTGGCGAGCACGGCGTCGGTGGTCAGCGAGTGCAGGAAGTCGGTCAGCCACAGCCGCACGCCCGGGTTGTCCGCGAGCCGGTCGGCCAGTCGCGCGCGCACGTCGTGCATCTCGCCGAACTTGTCGAGTGCGGCCTCGACGTGGCGCCGCGGCAGCACCTCGCCCACGCGCGCCCGGTTCGCGGGATGGGTGCGGATGCGCATCGCGATGTCGCCGGCGAGCTCGGGGATCGCGCCGGGCAACCGGAAGGCGGCGACGTACTTGACCGCGACGTCGGTGACGTCGTCGCGGTCGACCACGTCGTCGAGCGTGAACCGGCGCGCGACGGCGAGCGCGTGGTCGACCTCGCGACCGACCAGCTCCGCGAGGTCGTCGCCGCGCAGGCGATCGGCCTGGAAGCGGGTGTGGGCCGCGAGGAGTCGGCGCGCGAGGTCGTCCATCCGCCGATTGTTCACCCGCGGGGCGCGACCGGCCCGGCGCGGGTCAGGTGAGGTAGCGGACGACGCTCTCGGCGACGCAGGCGGGCTTGTCGCCGCCCTCGATCTCGACGGTGGTGGCGAGCGTGACCTGGTGCGCGCCGTGGCCCAGGTCCTCGACCGACACCACGACCGAGCTCGCGCGCAGCCGCGAGCCGACCGGGACCGGCGCCGGGAAGCGGACCTTGTTCAGGCCGTAGTTGACGCCCATCCGCACGCCGCCGACGGTGTACATCTCCGCCCACAGCCGCGGCAGCAGGGCCAGGGTCATGAAGCCGTGCGCGATCGTCGTCCCGAAGGGGCCGTCGGCCGCCGCCGCCGGGTCCACGTGGATCCACTGGTGATCGCCGGTCGCGTCGGCGAACAGGTCGATCTCGTGCTGCGTGACCGTGACCCACTCGCTGTCACCGATCCGCTCGCCGGTGATCGCGGCGAGCTCGCTCACCGAGTCGAACGTCCTCATCGGGCTCCCTGGCAGTCGCGGATGTGCGGGCTCACCGTATCGGCCGGCGTCCGCCCCCCGTCGACTGGCGACTTCCCCCGCCGACTGGCGACTTTTCCGCCGACTGTCGACCTATAGGTCGACAGTCGGCCCGCAAGCCGCCAGTCGACATCGCAACTCGCCAGTCGGGCCACCCCGACGTACGGTGGGCGGGTCGCACGGCTGACACCCCCGGGAGGCCACGATGACCATGACCCGTCGCCGCACGCTGTTCGCCGCGCTGCCCGCCCTGGCTCTCGTCGCCACGGCCTGCGGGTCGCCGGGCGCCGACGACCGGTCCGCGCCGGCCGCCACGAGCAAGACGAAACACCGCGTGACCGTGTCGGTGCCCGCCGGCCGCGGCGGCGCGCCGTTCGACACGAAGCGCACCGTGGTGGTGCCCCGCGGCTGGACGATGTCGGTCTGGGCGCGACTCGACGCGCCCCGGCTCGCGGTCTGGACCCCCGACCGTCGGCTGCTCGTCTCACGCCCCGGCCACGGCGACGTCCAGGTGCTCACGCCACGCAAGGGCAAGGCGCCCGCCGCGCGGACCCTGCTCTCCGGTCTGCGGCAGCCGCACGGCCTCGCCTTCCGCGGCAACACCCTCTACGTGGCCGAGAGCAACCGCATCGACACCGTGGCGTACGCCAAGGGCAAGGCCACCGGGAAGCGTCAGCTCATCGGTGGTCTGCCCGACGCGAAGAGCCCCGAGCTCGGCGGCCAGTACGCGCACGCGCTCAAGAGCGTGGCCGTGGCGGCGAACGGCACCGTCTACCTCTCGATCGGCAGCACCGGCAACATCTCGGCGCAGGACCGCAGCGCCAGCCCGCAGCGCGCCACGATCATGCGGTGGTCGCCCACCACCAAGAAGCTGCAGGTCTACGCGCGCGGCGTGCGCAACGGCACCGGCCTCGCGCTCGACCCGAAGGGCGCGGTGTGGACGGCGGTCAACAACCGCGACCAGATCGAGTACCCGTACCACCGTGACTACGACGGCGACGGCAGCGACGACTACGGCAAGGTCATCACGTCCTACGTCAACGACCACCCGATGGAGGCGCTGGCCAAGCTCCGCTCGGGCCGCGATCTCGGCTGGCCGTACTGCCAGCCGCAGCCGGACGTGTCGGCGGGCCGCAAGGGCACCAAGTTCGACCTCGGCGACCGGCCGTTCATCCGGGACGCGGAGACGAACCCGACCGGCAGCAAGCTGGACTGCGCGAAGCTGCGGCGTCTCGAACGCGGCTTCCCGGCGCACTCGGCGCCGCTCGGACTCGCGTTCGCCACGCTGCCCAAACCCTTCGGCACCGGCGCACTGGTCGCCACGCACGGGTCGTGGAACCGGACGCCGCCCCGCGCCCCGACGGTGACGTTCCTGCACTGGTCGAAGGGCAAGCTCGGCGGCCGGCAGATCCTGGTCAGCGGGTTCCAGAACGGCGACGGCTCGCGGTGGGGCCGCCCGGTCGCGGCGGTCCGCGGGCCCGACGGTGCCGTGTACATCACCGACGACCAGGCCGGCGCCGTCTACCGGCTCGCCCGCTCGTAACGGTCGGGTCGGTCGGCGGGCGGATCCGTTCAGGCGGCACCGGGCACGGCGTAGACGACGACGTTGTCCTCGTAGTTGCCGCTGCGCGGGTCGAACGGACCGCCACAGGTGACGAGCACTAGCTGCGCGGGGCCGTCCGTCGCGAAGGCGGCGGCGGGGATGCCGCGGGTCTTGGCGTAGGTGCGCACGGCGACCACCCGGAACCGCCGGGCGCCGTCCCGGCCGGTGACGACCACCCGGTCGTCGGGACGGGCGCGGGGCAGCGCCGCGAGCGCGCCGGTCTCGCCGCCGTAGTCGACGTGGCCGACGATCACCGCGCTGCCGCGGGCGGCACCCGGCGCGGCCCCGGCCGTCCACCACCCGACGACCCGCGGGTTACCGGGGACCTGCATCACCGAGCCCCGCAGTCCGACGCCGACGATCCGCGCGTCCACCCCTAGCCGCGGCAACCGCAGCCGGGCGTCGGCCGCCGGCGCCGGGACCCGCCGGACCGCAGGAGCGTGGGCCGCCGTCCGACCGGGACGGGGCAGGGCGCCGACGTCGCGGGCGGCCACCGCCCCGCGTCCCGTGACGACCTCCCGGCCGACCCCCGCGAGGGCCAGGCCGGCCGCCAGGACGACGGCGGCGAGCCCCGCCGCGACGCACCCGGTGGCGGCCCGGGCCTGGCTCACGGGCGGCGGCGGGCCGCGACGAGGACGACGCCGCCCGCCGCGAGCGCGGCACCGCCGCAGGCCAGGGCCACGAGCAGGGCCTCCCCCGTGCCGTCGGTGGTGCTCGTCGGCGCGGGGACGGCGCGGCCGGCCGGGACCGCGACGCGTCGCCCGCTCCCGCCGGCGGTCGAGCTGGGCACCGGTGAGGGCGCCGTCGTCGGGCGGGCGGCCACCACCGGCCGCCGGGGCACGCTCGAGGCGGGCACGACCAGCGTCGCGCGGGCGGGTGTCGAGCTCGGCGCCGGTGCCGCGGCGGCCGGGCCGGCCAGGACGAGCAGCCCCGCCGCGGTGGCGAGAGCGGCGGCGGCGACCCCGGCGACGGACGGGACGGTGGCGGACGGGACGGTGACGCACGGGACGGTGACGGACGTGCGGGGCATGGTTCCTCCGGTGCTGGTGGCGGCCGGCCGGGGCGTCCGCTCGTCCCTTGCACGCGGCCGGGGCACGTCCTGTTGCACGACGCCCGCAGGTTCACGACGCCGGCAGGTTCACGACGCCGGCAGGTTCCGGCAGGACGGTCAGCGGCCGGCGGTGGCGGACGGCTCCGTGCCGGGCACGCCGAGCGTCGTGGTGCGGGTGGCGTGTCGGGGCAGCGGGCGGCCGAGGGTCGACGTCACCGGTCGGGGCCGGGTCGGCGTCGCCGCGCTCGTGCGCGGTCGCGGCACGGCCGACGTCGCGGGCCCCGGCGTGATGACCGGGGTCGGCGTCGGCCGGGTCGTCGGCGGCCGGGTCGTCGGCGGCCGGACGGTCGAGGCGTGCGTGCCGCCGCCCGGCGGCACCGGTCGCGGTGCCGCGTCGTCGCCGCCGGCCGCGAGCGCGACCGTCACCGCGACCGCCGCGACGCAGGCCGCCGCGGCGAGCGGCGCGGCCACGGGTACGGCGCGCCGGACCCGCTGCCGTCGCCCGGGTCGACCGGCGGCGCGGCGCCGCAGCGCCGGCCCGGTGAGGACCGGTTCGACCCGCCCGGCGCGGTCGTCGAGGAGGTCGCGCAGCCGGCGTTCGAGATCGTCGTCGGTCATCGGTCGTCCTCCGGGGCGGGGGCCGCGAGCGCGGCGCGCAGGGTGGCGAGCCCGCGGCTGACGTGCCCGCGCACGGTCGCGGGCTTGCAGCCGAGCACCGCGCCGATCTCGGCGTCGGCCAGCCCCTCCCAGTACCGCAGCACGACGGCGGCGCGCTGCTGGCCGGGCAACCGCGCCAGCCGGGCCCACAGCTGCGGGTCGGGCCCCTCGTCGCGCTCGGCGTCGGCGACCTGTTCGAGCACGGCGTCGGGGACGACGCGGACGGCGCGGGTGCTCCAGCGACGCCGCCACGACAGGAACTCGTTGGTGACGCAGCGCCGGACATAGGGGTGGGGGTCGGCGAGCCGCCCCCACCGCGGGTAGAGCTTCACCAGCACGTCCTGCACGAGATCCTCGCCGACGGCCGGCGAGCCGGCGAGCAACGTCGCGTAGCGCACCAGCGCCGTCCGGTGGGCGAGGACGTAGGCGTCGAAGGACGCCGCGGCGTCCCCCGCGCGGTCGTCCCCCGCGCGGTCGTCGCCCGCGGGCCGGGCCGGCACGGCGTCGGGCACCGGGTCGGCCCCCCGCTCGACGCACAGTTCCCGGATCACGTGCTCTCCACGCGCGCGACCCCGGATCTGTTGCAGCACTCAGCGCTCGAAGTAGTACCGGCTCACCAGGTCGGCGATGCAGGCCGGCTTGTCGCTGCCCTCGACCTCGATGGTCGCGCGCGTCACGAGCTGCACGGCGTCCTCGGCGATCCGCTCGCACGCCACGATGGTCATCCGGCTGCGCACCCGCGCGCCGACCCGGACCGGGGCGGGGAAGCGCACCCTGTCCAGCCCGTAGTTCACGCCCATGCGGACGTTCTCGACCGTGCGCAGCCGGCTGTTGAAGTAGGGCACCAGCGACAGCGTCAGGAAGCCGTGCGCGACCGTCGCGCCGAACGGCCCGTTCTTGGCGCGCTCGGCGTCGACGTGGATCCACTGGTGGTCGAGGGTGTCGTCGGCGAAGCCGTCGATCCGGGACTGCTCGATCGTCAGCCAGTCGGTCGGGCCGACCTCGACCCCGACGCCGGCCTCGATGTCCTCGATCGAGGAGTAGGTCACGGGTGCGCTCATGGGCACACCGTAGGCCCGCCGGGCCCACGGTCGGCACGCGCGCTCAGTGCGGCAGCTTGCTGACGACGGCGCAGGGCCCGGCGAGGTCGGCACATAGCACCGGCCACCGCACCTCGGCCCGGAACTTGCGGGCCACGGTGGTGTCGATGCCGTAGTACTTCAGGAACGCCATGGCCGAGACGACGTACGGGCCGTTCGGCGACCGCGTCGCTGGGCGCACGAACACACCGTGCCCCAGTCGCGGCTCGCACGGCCGCAGCCCGAGCACCAGGTCGTCGCGATCGAAGAGCAGCTCGACCGCCTGCGGCTCGTGGAGCGCGGCGTACGCCGCGGCGTTCAACGTGATGGTGCCGCGCTTCTGGATCGTCACCTGCGGGTCGCGTCCCAGCGCGACCAGCGTCTTGGTGAACGTCTCGAACCCTGACACGACGGGCCCCCGCATCGTCGTCCACACCCATGGGTGTGAGCGGTGCATCGTGGCGCGTGTTGCGCGGCGGTGCACCCTTACCTGTCGTTCGCGACGCCCCGCGCGACCGGTTCCGCCGACTCGCCGATCGGGCACGTCATGACGTCCAACGACCGGATCGCGCGCCGATGACGCAGACCCCGCCCCGACGGCGCGCGGTGACCGCGTCCGGCGGGTCGCGCTCACGGGGAGCCGACGCGGCCGGCCGCCGCGAGATGACGGCCGTAGACCCATCCCAGGAACCGGGCGACGGCCTCGGCGGCCAGGTTCGCGCGGGTGGAGCCGAAGAAGTCGAACGCGTGCTGGGCGCCGGGCAGTTCGGCGTACGCGACCGGCTGCCGCGACACCGCACGCAGCCGCTGCGCGAACAGCCGGCCCTGCTCGACCGGGATCACCGAGTCGTTCGTGCCGTGCGAGAGCAGGAACGGCGGCGCCCCGGCGTGGACGCGGTAGAGCGGTGACGCCCGGCGGAAGGTCTCGGGCTCGGCCCGCGGGCTCGCCTTCACCACGTGCCGGCCCACGAAGCCGGGCAGCCCCCGGTGCCCGACGTCCTCGGCGTCCACCCAGTCGTAGGCGCCGTAGAAGGGCACCGCCGCGGCCACCGAGGTGTCGACGTCCTCGAAACCGGGCTGCCAGGCCCGCTCGTGCGGGGTGAGCGCGGCGAGCGAGCTGAGGTGCCCGCCCGCCGAACCGCCGGTGATCGCGACGAAGCCGGGGTCCCCGCCGTACTCGCGGATCGTGCGCTTCACCCACGCGAGGGCGCGTTTGACGTCGACGATCTGGTCCGGCCAGGTCGCCCGCGGGCTGAGCCGGTAGTTGACGGCGACGCACACCCAGCCGCGTTCGGCGAGATGGCTCATCAGCGGGTAGGCCTGCGCCTGCTTGTTGCCGGTGACCCACGCGCCGCCGGGCACCTGGACGAGGACGGGCGCGTTCGCGTCCGCGGGCAGGTCGTCGCGGGCCCACACGTCCAGCAGGTTCGCGTGCCCCGCCGGGCCGTACGCGATGTCGGCGTGGTGCGCGAAGCGCCGGCGGATGCGGGTCATGCGCACGAGGCCGGGGGCGTGGGCATCCGCGGCGGCGGGGCCGGGGTGTTCCGGCTGCACGACGGCGTCGCGGTACCCCGCGCCGAGGGCGGCGGCGAGGGCGCGCTCGTACACGTCCGCCGCGCGCCGGGCGCTGCGGTGAGTCGCGAGCAGCTCGCCGGCCGTCACCGCGGACAGCCCGAGCCCCACCGCGCCCCGCAGGCCACGGTTGCCGCCCGCGGCGAAGGCCGCGACGTTCGCGGCGGCGTGCACCCCCAGCGTCTGCAGCGGCAGCTCGGACGTCGCCCAGCCGGCGAGGAAGGCCGGTATCGAGGCCCGGTGGCGGCGATCGAGGGGACGCCGCGCGTTGACGGCGTTGAGCGCGGCCGCGGCGTTCAGGCCGAGGACGAGGTCGGCGGCACGCACCCCGTCAACCTACGGCCGGGCCACCGCACGGAACAGTGCCTCCTGCGCGACGCTCGCCACCAGCGTGCCCGCCGGGTCGAACAACGACCCGGTGTACCAGCCCCGGCCGTGGCCGGTGATGCGCGGGACGTAGTCGGTGAGCACCCAGTCGTTCATGTCGACGCCGGTATGGAACCAGACCGCGTGGTCCACGCTCGCACCCGGCGCGAGCGTCCGGTCCGGCGAGGGCAGGACGCCGGTCGAGATGTCGGAGAGGTAGGTGAGCGCGCAGGCGTGCAGCAGCGGGTCCGGCGGCAGCGGCTGGGTCACCCGGGCCCAGAACCGGGTCGGGTACGCGGGCCGATCGCCGAAGGGGGCCGCGGGCAGCCGGCCCGTCGTGGACACGAGGCGGTAGAGCCCGGTCTCGGGAAGCCGCTCCGGCCGCTCGACCGTCGGCATGCGCTCCACCTGGTCGACGGGCTGCCCGTCGGGCACCTGGAACGACGCCGACATCGTGAACACGACCTCGCCGTTCTGCACCGCCGCCACCCGGCGGGCCGAGAACGAGCCACCGTCGCGGTCCCGTTCGACCTTGTAGACGGTGGGGACGCGGGCGTCGCCCCGGCGCAGGAAGTAGCCGTGCAGCGAGTGGGGGACGCGTTCCCGGTCGACGGTCGCCCCGGCCGCCCGCAGCGCCTGCGCGGCGACCTGCCCGCCGTACAGCGACGCCGGCGCGCCGATCCGCTCGTCCCACTGCTCGACGAACACGCAGTCGGCGCGGAACAGGTCGGCGTCGACCCGCTCGAGATCGAGCAGCGAGAGCAGGTCGACGTCGCCGTCGTCGAACCGGCGGGTCACGGAACCGGGATCGGAGGTCACGGGTCGAGTCATACCGGGTGCACGTTGTCGGGGGCCGGTGGCAGGGTCGGCACTGTGACCGACGACAGCCGCGCCGCCGGCGACGCGACCGAGACCTACGGCGACGACAACGGCGACGACGACGACGCCAAGGTCGACCTGTCCCGCTACCTGCAGCTCGCCCGCGAGGCGCTGCTGTGGAAGCTCGACGGTCTCGACGAGTACGGCATCCGTCGGCCGATGACGCCCACGGGCACCAACCTGCTCGGCCTGGTGAAGCACACCGCGAGCGTCGAGGCGGGGTACCTCGGCGACGTGTTCGGCCGGCCGTTCGGCGAGCCGCTGCCGTGGCTGGGGCCGGCCGCCGAGCCGAACGCCGACATGTGGGCCACGCCCGACGAGTCCCGCGAGCAGGTCATCGGTCTCTACCACCGGGTGTGGGCGCATTCGGACGCCACGATCGCGGCGCTCCCCCTCGCCGCGGTCGGCGAGGTGCCGTGGTGGCCGGCGCCGCGGCGGCGGGTGACGCTGCACCGCATCCTGGTGCACATCATCGCCGAGACCAACCGGCACGCCGGTCACGCCGACATCGTGCGCGAGGCGGTGGACGGCGCCGTCGGGCTGCGGGCCGACAACGACAACATGGGCGTCACCGATCCGACCGAGCTCGCCCGCCACCGGGAGCGGCTCGAGGACGCCGCGCAGCGCTTCCGGGGCTGAGCGCTCAGCGCAGGCCGGCGAACAGATCGTCCTCGGGGACGGCGGCGCCGGTGGCGTCCCGGACCCGCACGAAGGTCTCGGTGCCCATCAGCTCGGTGAACAGCTCGCGGCCCATGCGCAGGAAGACGATGTTCTCCTCCTGGCTGGCGTGCGCGGCGAGCGCGTCGAACTTCTGCGCGCCGAACGATCGCGTGTCGACCCAGGTGGTGACCTCGGCGTCGGGCAGGCCGATCTGCACCGGGTCGCTGCCGGTGTCGTCCTCGGGCTCGTCCCACTCGACACCGAGCTCGCGGGCGACGCGGCCGAACTCGGCCAGCTGCGAGTGGGGGACGGTGGTCCAGTAGACCTTGGCGGGCCGGTCGGGCCCGTCGAGCAGCTCGAGCGCGGCCATGGTGATGCGGTGCGCCTGGATGTGGTCGGGGTGGCCGTAGAAGCCGAAGGCGTCGTAGGTGACGACGACGTCGGGCCGGTGGTGGCGCATGAGCTCGGCGAGCCGCCCCGCGGCCTGCTCGACCGGCGTCGTCCAGAACGAGCCGGGCGCGTCGTTCGCGGCCCAGCCCATCATCCCGGAGTCGGCGTAGCCGAGCAGTTCGACCTCGCCGATGCCGAGCAGCGCGGCGCTGCGCTCGAGCTCAGCGGCGCGCATGCGCACGACCGCCGCCGGGTCGTGCCCGGGCGCGCCGGGCTTCACCCCACCGGGGCCGTCGCCGCAGCCGCCGTCGGTGCAGGTGACGAGGACGGTGTGCACGCCCTCAGCCGCGTACCGGGCAAGCACGCCGCCGGTGCCGGTGGCCTCGTCGTCGGGGTGCGCGTGCACCGCCATGAGTGTCAGTCGGCGTCCGGGCATGCGTTCACGCTACGGGCGGGGTCCGACGCCGGCGGCGCCGCGCCGGGACACAGCCGGCACCGTTGTGCGGTGTGTCACAGTGGTCCCCCGCCGCGCGAGGACCCCGCCGAGAGGACCGCCGATGACCGTCACCGCTCCCGCGACCGTCGCCCCGCCGGCCGAGCTCCTCACCGACCGCGTCGCCCACTGGGCCGCCCGCACCCCCGACGCCGAGGCCGTCGCCTACCTGGGCCGGACGTGGACGTGGCGGCAGTGGCACGAGCGGATCCGCCGGCTCGCCGGCGCCCTGGCCGCGTTCGGCGTCGGCCGCGGCGGTGTCGTCGCCTTCCTCGACCGCAACCACGTCGCCGGCGTCGAGCTCTCGCTGGCGGCGGCCTCGCTCGGCGCGGCCAACGCGATCGTCAACTTCCGCCTCGCCGGCGCCGAGGTCGACCACGCCGTCAACGACTCCGGCGCCACGGTGCTGGTCGTCGGCACCGAGCTCGTGCCGCTCGTCGAGTCGATCCGCGACCGGCTGCCCGCCGTCGAGCACGTCGTCGCGGTGTCCCCCGACGGCGCCGACGGCGACGCCTACGAGGCGCTGCTGGCGGCGGCCGAGCCGCGCGAGCCGTCGGCCGAGGTCGAGCCCGACGACGTCGCGCTGATCATGTACTCGTCGGGGACGACCGGGCTGCCCAAGGGCGTGATGCTCACGCACCGCAACCTGGTCGCGCACACCGTCGCCGCCCACGACGGGTGGGAGTTCGAGCCGGGCGACAAGAACCTCGTGGCGATGCCGCTGTTCCACGTCGGCGGGTCGTCCTACGTCCTGTTCGGGATCCACGACGGCGTGCCGAGCGTGCTGACGCGCGACCCCGACGCCCCGTCGCTCGCCGCCGCGATCCTGGCCGGCGCCAACCGGGTGTTCCTCGTGCCGGCGGTGCTCGCCCAGGTGCTGCAGTCGGGCGACGAGGCGATCGCGGTGTTCGGGCGCCTCAAGACCTTCACCTACGGCGCGTCCCCCATGCCGCTGCCGCTGCTGCGCACCGCGATCGAGGTGTGGCCCGACACCGAGTTCATCCAGGTCTACGGGCTGACCGAGGTGTGCGGGGTCGCGACCCACCTGCTGCCGGCCGAGCACCGCGACCCCGACCACCCCGAACGGCTGGTCTCCGCCGGCCGGCCGCTGCCGGGGGTCGAGCTGCGGGTCGTCGACCCGGTCACGCTCGACGACGTGGCCCCCGGCGGGCACGGCGAGCTGTGGCTGCGCACCGCGCAGGTGATGAGGGGCTACCGCGGCCGTCCGGACGACACGGCCGAGGCGGTCACCGCCGACGGCTGGTTCCGCACCGGAGATCTCGGCCGGGTCGACGCCGACGGCTACGTCTACGTCGAGGACCGCCTCAAGGACATGATCATCTCGGGCGGGGAGAACGTCTACTCCCCCGAGGTCGAGCGCGTGCTCGCCGAGCACCCCGCGGTGCTGGAGGTCGCCGTCATCGGCGTCCCGGACGAGCGGTGGGGCGAGGTCGTCAAGGCCGTCGTCGGCCTGCGCCCCGGGGCCACCGCGACCGAGGACGAGCTGATCGCGCACTGCCGCGCGTCGCTGGCCCGGTTCAAGTGCCCCCGCTCGGTCGACCTCCTCGACGCGCTGCCGCGCAACCCGACCGGCAAGATCCTCAAGCGCGATCTCCGCACGCCCTACTGGGACGGCCGCGACCGGCGGACGGTCTGAGGCTCAGGGCAGCTCGACCGTCTGCGCGCGGTGGAGCTCGCGCAACGCGGCGTCGACGAGCGGCGCGAGGTCGCGCGGCGCGGGCAGCAGCGTCGCGACGAGCAGCAGGCCGTGCTCGGCCACCGCCGCGGGGGCGACGCGCGGGGTGCCGCCCGACTGCCCGTCGTCGCCCGGGTGGACCCCCAGCGCGCCGACGAGCGCCAGCACGGCGACGTCGCGCTCGTAACCGGGGTACCAGACCGCGGCGCGTTCGCAGGCCGCCAGCACCTGCTCCGCGTCGTCGGAGTCGAGGCCGTCGGGGTGGGTGCGTTCGAGCAGGGCCTGCGTCATCGTGCCGAGCAGGACGGCCAGCACCTCCGGTTCGACCCGCCGCAGCTCGGTGGCGACGTCCGTGAAGCCGGCGAGGTCGTCGGCGAGCGCGGCTCGCACCGCGGTGTCGACCGCGCGGGCCAGCGCCCGGGCCGGCCCGGACCACGCGTCGTACGCCATGCCTGCATCCTGCAACGCGGGGATGACAGGATCCTCGCGACCCACCCGACGAGGGGAACGCCGATGCGCCGCTGCCGTGCCGCCACGTCGCTGACGGTCCTCGCCGCGACCGCCCTGCTCGGCGCCTGCAGCAGCGGGCACCCGCCGTCACCCCCGTCGACCGCACCGGTGCCGAGCACGACCGTCCCGACCACCACCGCACCGACCACCACCGCAGCCACCCGGGCTGCACCCACCCGCGCCACCGCGGCCCGCGTGCCGCGACCGTCGGCCAGGGCGCGGGCGGCCGGGTTGCGCGATGTGCGCAGCATCGTCCCGGACGCCGTGATCGACCTGCGTTACGCGACCCGGCACAACTTCACCCACGTGCGGCTGTACCCGCCCGACGCCCGCTGCCTGGTGCACCGGTCCCTGGCCGCGGGTCTCGCGCGGGCCGCCCACCGCCTCCGGCGCGCCGGGCTCGTGCTCGTGTTCTGGGACTGCTACCGCCCGCACGCGGTGCAGGTGCGGATGTTCGAGGTGGTCGCCGACCCGGAGTGGGTCGCCCGTCCCACCCGGTACGCGCGCAGTCACGAGGCGGGCCGGTCGGTCGACGTCACGCTCGCCCGGGCGCGGCCGGGTGGTCGCTGCGCGACACCGCTGATCAGCGGTCACTGCCGGCTCGACATGGGCACCGGTTTCGACGACTTCACGCCGCGCGCCCACGCGTACGCCCACAGGGGGGTCGGCGCCGCAGCCGAGCGACATCGCGCGATTCTGCGCAAAGCCATGCGCACGGGCGGCATCAGTGGGTATCGCGGCGAGTGGTGGCACTTCGACGGACCGGGCGCGGCGGTGAACCGCCCGCTGCTCGACGCGCCGGTGCGGTGAGCGCGGCCACCGTGCCGGGAGGATGACGCCCGTGACTGTCGCCGAGTCCCTCGCCGAGGTCGTCCGCCGCGAGCAGCAGCTGCTCGATCCGGCGCGGCGCGCGTCACCGGACCGGGTGCGCGAGCTGCTGCACCCCGACTTCGTGGAGTACGGCGCCTCCGGACGCGTCTGGGACCGCGCCGCGATCGTCACCGCCCTGAGTGCGGCGCCGGACGCCTCGGGCGAGGCCACCGGGTTCCGGCCGGTGCTGCTGGGCGACGGCGTCGTGCTGCTGACCTACCGGGTGCTCGGCGCCACCGGTTCGCTGCGCAGCTCGATCTGGGTGGACGACCCGCCGCGCGGCTGGCGGCTCCGCTTCCACCAGGGCACCCGGACGTGACTCAGGTCTGCGCGTCGATCTTGAGCATGCCGTCCTCCCGCACGAAGCGGAACGTCGTCTGCTGCGAGACGACCCGGCCGTCGGAGTAGTGGTAGACGAGCATCGCCGAGGCCGAGCGGGGCGCGTCGCCCTGCACGTTGCGGACGTCGACCCGCTCGACGCTGCCCCAGTAGTCGTCGTACGTCGCACGGCCGTTCGCCCGCCCCTGTTGGAACGAGCGGCTCAGCCGCGCCCACCCCGCGTCGAGGTCACCGGGCACGAGACGGAAGTACGACACCACCGCGGCGGCGAGCTGCCCATCGCTCGGTGTCGACGTGCGGCGCGGTCGGGTCGTGCGCGTCGCGGCCGGCGAGGTGGCCGATCGCGACGACGATGTCGTCGTCGGCGTCGGCGTCGGCGAGGTCGAGCCGGTGGGCTGGGCGGTGCTCGGGGCCGATCGCGTGCTGGCCGACGGGACGGCCGGGGCGGCCGCGTCGTCGCCACCGTCCGAGCCGCCGCGCAGCAGCGCGACGGCGAGCACGAGCCCGAGGGCCACCACCAGGACCGCCGCGGCGAGCGGCAGCGCCAGCCGGCGCCGGCTCCGCCGCGGCTCGGTCGGCCTGGCCGCGGGGCGCGGCGCGGGCGCCGAGGGCGGCGTGGGCGACGGGGTCGGCGACGGGGCGGGCCCCGGTGCGGGCGTCCGCTCGGTCGGCGCCGTGCTCGACGGGGGCGACACGGGCACGGCCGGCGGGCGGCGCAGCACCCGGGTGGGCGACTCGGCCGGCGCGGCACCGTCGTCGTCGGCGAGCGGGTGCAGGTCGGGCAGCCGGGCGGCGATCTGGACCATCGTGGGTCTGTCGGCCGGGGACGGCGCCATCATGGCCTCGATCACCGGGGCGAGCTCGCCGGCCCGCCGCAGTGGGGCGGGCCGGCCCGAGGCGACCCGGTGCAGCGTCGCCATCGGGTTGGCGTCGGTGCCGAACGGCGCCGCCCCCTCGACGGCGAGGAACAGCGTCGACCCCAGCGAGTAGACGTCCGCGGCGGCGTCGGACGCCTCGCCGCGCGCGACCTCGGGGGCGAGGAACGCCGGAGTGCCGCTGAGCATGCCGGTGGAGGTGACGGTGACGTCGTCGAGCGCGTGCGAGACCCCGAAGTCGGTGATCTTGGCGGTGCCGTCCTCGGCGATGAGCACGTTCGCGGGCTTGACGTCGCGGTGGACGATGCCGACCCGGTGGGCCGCGGCCAGCGCGGCCGCGAGCTGCGTACCGATGCGGGCCACCTCGTGCGGGGGCAGCGGGCCGTCCTCGGTGACCACCGTGGCCAGGCTGCGGGACGGGACGTACTGCATGATCAGGCACGGACCGTCGGTGTCGTCCACGACGTCCCAGACCTGGACGGCGTGCGGGTGGTGCAGCCGGGCGGTGATGCGCCCCTCGCGCATGGCCCGCGCCACGGCCTCCTCGCGCTGCGCGGCGCTCAGCCCCGGCTGCAGGTGCAGCCGCTTGACCGCCACCGGCCGGCGCAGCGTCTCGTCGTAGCCGAGCCACACGGTGCCCATGCCGCCCACCGCGAGCTGCCGGTCGAGCCGGTAGCGGCCGCTGACGCGGTACCCGGCGTCGGCCACGGTGCCCCCCTCGCCTCGAAAAATCCCGGACCGACACTACCGAGGACCGGCGGAACCGGCGCGGCGCACACAGCTTGTCGTGGGGTCGCACACCGGGTTTCCGCACGGCCGTATCCGGATAGGCTGCTGCCGACGGCGCGAGGACGACAGGGCGGGCGCCGCGGGCGGCACGGGAGCGCGGAACCATGAGTTGGCTCGTCTGGTTGATCGTCATCGTGGCGGTGGTCGTCGTGCTGACGATCGGGTTCATCGCGTTGCAGGCGCGCCGGCGTCGTGGCGGCGTCATCGTCGACCCCACCCGCTCCCGGGGCCCGGGCGGTCGCGGATGAGCCGCCTGATGCGCACCTCGGAGATCACCAAGCTGCCCGTGGTCACGCTGGACGGCGAGGACGTCGCCCAGGTCAAGGACATCGTGTTCGCCGCCGGCGGTGGCGAGGTCGGTGGCTTCACGCTCGCCGGCCGCGGGTTGTTCGCCGGGCCGCTCAAGCAGTCGCTGCTGTGGAGCTCGGTGCTCGCGCTCGGCGCCGACGCGCTGATGATCGTCGACGAGTCGGCCCTGGGCGACAAGCAGGCCGTGCTCGACGCGTCCGCGGCCAGCGGCGGCTCCGGCGGCGACGTGCTGAAGTCCCGCGTCCTCACCGACGCCGGGACCGAGCTCGGCGAGGTCGTCGACGTGGTCGTCGAGGTCGGCGGCGGCGGCCGGGCCCAGTGCGACGTCGTGGGGTACGAGGTCGAGGCCACCGAGGCCCTCGGCACGCGCGGCACCAAGGTGCTGATCCCCCTCCCCGACACCATCGCCGCCTCCGGCGAGCACCTGATCGTCCCGGCGAGTGCGAAGGACTTCGTGGGCAGCGACCTCGCCGGGTTCGGCGCGGCGGTCGACGACTTCCGCAGCCAGCTGCGAGGGGGACGCTGATGCTGTTCTCCGACGTGCACGGCCGCAAGGTCGTCAGCACCGCGACGGCCGAGACGGTGGGCAAGGTCGACGAGTTCGTCGTCGATCCCCGGGCCCGTGCCGTCGTCGCGTTCCGGCTGAAGAAGACCGACGACGGCGACACGCTCGCGTGGCCCGCCCTGACCGCCGTCGGGGCCGACGCCGTCACCGTCGCCGACGCGGGGGCGGTCACCGAGGCGCAGGGCCGCGTCGCCGAGCTCGTGGGCAAGGACCACCGGGCGGTGGGCAAGCGCGTGCTGACCGCGCAGGGCGACGAGCTCGGCAAGGTGGCCGACGTCGACTTCGACCCCGCGGACGGCACGCTGCTGACGCTGCGCGTCGGCGAGCGCGAGATCCCCGGCGCCGACCTCGTCGGAATCGGGTCGTACGCGGTGGTCGTCCGGGTCGACTGACCGGTTCGCCGGCCGGTCCGCGGGCCCGGTTCCCCGGCCCGGTGACGTGGGCAGGATGACGGCATGACGACCACGCTCGAGACCACGCAACGGGACCAGCTCCGAGCCGGGCAGGGCTTCTTCGCCGCGCTCGACCAGAGCGGCGGCAGCACCCCCAAGGCGCTCGGCGAGTACGGGATCGACGAGGACCGCTGGTCGTCCGAGGCCGAGATGTTCGACCTCGTGCACCAGATGCGCACCCGGGTCGTCACGAGCCCCGCCTTCGACGGCTCCCGGGTCATCGCCGCGATCCTGTTCGAGCAGACCATGGACCGCGAGGTCGACGGCGTCCCCACCGGCACCTACCTGTGGGAGACCAAGCACGTCGTCCCCCTGCTCAAGGTCGACAAAGGCCTGGCCGACGAGGCCGACGGCGTGCAGCTGATGAAGCCGATCGACACGCTGGACGAGCTGATCGAGCGGGCGGTGCGAGCCGGCATGCTCGGCACCAAGATGCGTTCGGTGATCAAGGACGCGAACGAGTCGGGCATCGCCGCGATCGTCGACCAGCAGTTCGAGTACGCCCGCCGGATCGCCGCGGGTGGACTGGTCCCCATCCTGGAGCCCGAGGTGAGCATCGACAGCCCGCACAAGGCCGAGGCCGAGGACCTGCTGCACGATCGCATCGCCGAGCGGCTGGCCGAGCTGCCGCAGGACACCACGATCATGCTCAAGCTGACGATCCCCTCGCAGCCGGGCCGGTACGCCGATCTCGCCGACGACCCGCGGGTGCTGCAGGTGGTCGCGCTGTCCGGCGGCTACGACCGCGACGAGGCCTGCGCACGGCTGGCGAAGGAGCCGGCCATGATCGCCAGCTTCTCCCGGGCGCTGCTCGCCGGCCTCACCGACCAGCAGAGCGACGAGGAGTTCACCGCACAGCTGGAGCGCTCCGTCGAGCAGATCTACCGCGCCTCGGTCGACAAGCAGGCCTAGTTGTCGTGACCTGACAGGTTGTGTCAGGCGGCGAGCCGGCTGATGGGTGGTCGGCCGCCGAGGGCGGAGTGGCCGCGTCGAGTGTTGTAGTGGGTC
>NZ_FQVU01000008.1 GCF_900129455.1 Jatrophihabitans endophyticus | reverse complement strand
CATCCCCGGCACCATCACCGGACCACCCGCCCACGCCACCATCACCGTCAAACAAGCCCACACCGTCCTCGTCCCCAACCCCCACGGCGGCGACTGACCCGTGGCGCGTCAGCTCGAGCGCGCGAGATGCCGCGCGAGTGCGCGCAGTCGGCGCTGCGTCTCGCGCCGGAAGAGCGCCTTCGCGACCGGTTCCAGCAGCGGCGCGAGTCGAGCCGGGCGCACCGTGAACGTCATCGTGTACGTCGCGCGGGAACGCCCGCCGGGCAGCGACGTGTGTCGGATCGACGCCGCCCACGCCGCGAAGAACGGCGGCCGTGACTCCAGCTTGATGGCCGCGACGGTTGGCCGGTCGAACGTGACGTACCGGGTGCGGAAGGAGTAGCCGCCGAGCCACCACGCCGCCGTGCACACCGCCGTCACACCACGTGCCGGCGGGGCGTCGTCGACGGTGTAGGCGCGCCGCAGCAGGGTGTCCCACTCCAGCCGGTGCCGGTAGTCGTGAATGGTGTCGAACACCTGCTCACACGGTGCGGGCAGCTCCTGCTCGATCACGAGGTGGACGGTCACGGCGTCACGCCATGAGGGCGGCCGCGACGGTGCCGCCGAGCTCGAAGCATGCGGCGCGCGCGTCCTTGCCCGCGCCGCCGGTGATCTCGACGGGCTTGTGCACCTGCTGCCACCCCAACGCCTTGGTGATCGACTCCGCGGCACGGACCGCGCCCTGCGTGCCGTCGTTGCCGTGTACCCACAACCCGTACGGGGCCCCCGGCTTCTCGGTCATCGTGGGGTAGTAGATGCCGTCGAAGAAGTGTTTCAGCGCGCCGGAGAGGTAACCGATGTTCGCCGGCGTCCCGAGCAGGAAACCGTCGGCCGCGAGCACGTCGACGGGCGAGGCGACGAGCGCGGCGCGGGTCCGCACCTCGACGCCCTCGATGCCCTCGGCGCGCGTCCCGGCCAGCACCGCCTCGAGCAACTCGTGCATCCCGGGCGAGGCGGTGTGGTGGACGACGAGCAGCACGGCCATGGGCCCACGCTAACGGCCGCGACCGCCGTCAGTCCTCGAGCTTGAAACCGATCTTCAGGCCGACCTGGACGTGCGCGACCTCGCCGTTCTCGATGTGGCCGCGGATCTCGGTCACCTCGAACCAGTCGAGGTCACGCAGTGTGCGCGACGCGCGCGACACCGCGCCCTTGATCGCGTCGTCGATCCCCGTCTCGGACGTCCCGACGATCTCGGTGACGCGATAGGTGTTGTCGGCCATGGGGCACTCCCTGCTCGTCGTTGCGCTTCGCACGAACGTCCTGCCCGCTCGCGTCGCGTCGTACACGCCGCCGCGGCGCGCGCCACGCCGGGGCGGTCGTGTCCGGTTCCCTCCATGCCGCCCCGCCGATAGGTTGCGGCGCATGTTCGGGATCGTGCGCCCCTGCCGCAACCGGCTCGCCCCGCGCCTGCAGGAGGCCTGGCTCGCACACCTGTGCGGCCTGTGCCTCGCGCTGCGTGACGAGCACGGCCACGCCGCCCGGCTGGTCACCAACTACGACGCCGTCGTCGTCTCGGCGCTGGTCGAGGCGCAGCGCGGGGTCACCGGCAACCGTCGCCGTGCCGGCGCGTGCGCGCTGCGCGGGATGCGGTCGGCGTCGGTCGCCGACGGGGCGGGTGCGCGTCTGGCGGCCTCGGTCTCGCTGCTGCTGGCGTCGGCGAAGCTGCGCGATCACGTCGCCGACGGCGACATCGCCGGCCGGCTGCGGTCGCGGGCCGCCGACCGGGTCGCCGATCGTTTCGCCGGGGCCGGGACGGTGACGGGCACTGCACTGGCCCTCGACACCGAGGCCGTCCTGAACGCCGTCGCCGAGCAGCATGCGGTGGAGAACGCGGCCTGTTCGGTGCTCGAGGCGACCGCGCCGACCGAGGCCGCCACCGCGCTGGCCTTCGCGCACACGGCCACCGTCGCCGGCCGGCCGGACAACGCGGCGCCGCTGGCCGAGGCCGGCCGTTTCTTCGGCCGGCTCGCCCACCTGCTCGACGCCGTCGAGGACCTGGAGGCCGACCGCCTCGCCCGGGCGTGGAACCCGGTGCTGGCCTTCGGGCTCACGCCCGCCGAGGTGCGGCGGCACTGCGACGACGCGGTCCTGGGCGTGCGCCTCGCGCTGCGCGAGGTCGCGTTCGCCGACGACGGGCTCGTCCACGTCCTGCTCGTCCACGAGCTGGAGCACGCCGTGCGGCGCACCTTCCGTGCCGCCGGCGTGCCGGGCGATCCCCCTCCCGGCCCGCCGCCGCTGACCCCACCGCTGCCGCCGCAGCAGCAGCCGCCGGCTGATCTACCGGCGGGGTGGGAGGCGCCGATCCCCGACGGGAAGAAGCGCGGCCGGGTCGCCGCGTGCTTCGGCTCGCTCGTCGCCTGCGGGACGTGCCGCTCGTGCCGCGACTCGCACGACGACGGGGACGACCACCGGGACAACAGCTGCTGGGGACGCTGCAAGCGCGGCTGCAAGAACTGCTGCGACTGCTGCGACTGCGAGTGCTGCGACTGCTGCGACTGTTGCGACTGCTGCGACTGCTAAGCGCGGGTCAGCGCGTCCGGGAGAAGCGACCCGCGCGCCGCGAGCGGCCGGGCAGCCGACCGGCCACGGCGTCGTCCAGCAGGGTGCGCACGGTCTCGGCCGCGTCGGCGCGATTGTCGCCGATGCCGCCGGACGAGCCGCGCTTCCACCAGCCCACCGCGTAGGCACCGGGCACTCCGGCGATCCGTCCGCCGTCGTGGGGGACGGTCCCGGCGGCGTCGTCGAACGGCAGCCCCGGAACGCCCCGGCCGTGGTAACCGATGGCGGTGACGACCGAGCCGGCGAGCACGTCGGTGCCGTCGGCCAGCCGGACGCCCTCGACCCTTCCCTCGCCCAGGTACCGCTCGACGGTCGTGTGGAATCGCAGCACGATGCGTCGCCCCGGCCGTGGTTCGGCCGCGTGATCGACCCGACGTCGCGCCACCCCCGCGAGCAACGCGGCGTGCGAGCGCGACGGTGCCGCGTCGATCGTCGCGGCGACGGCCGGGTCGTGGTCGTCGACGACGAGCTCGACGTCGGGGCGTTCGCGAAGCGCGAGCAGCTCCGGCGCGGTGTAGGCGGCGGTGTCCGGCCCACGCCGCGCGAGCAGCACCACCTCGTGCAGCGCGCTGTCGCGCAGGCCGGCGAGGGCGTGCCCGGCGATCGCGGTGCCGGCGAGCGAGCCGGGGGCCGCGGTGAGGATCCGCGCGACGTCGAGGGCGACGTTGCCGGTGCCGACGACGACCGCGCGCGGCCGGTCGAGACGCACCGCGTCGGCCGCGACGTCCGGATGGCCGTTGTACCAACCGACCGCCTCCGGCCCGGTGAGGCTGCCCGGCAGCGACTCGCCCGGGAGGCCGAGCCGTCGCCCCACCGAGGCACCGACCGCGTAGATCACCGCGTCGTGGCGGGCGGCGAGATCGTCCGGCGTCAGCGAGCCGTCGGTCCCGTCGCCGACCTCGGTCCCGAGCCGCATCCGCACTCGCGGGTGCGTGTAGAGCCGCGCGAACGTCTCGCCGATCCGCTTCGTACCCGGATGGTCGGGGGCGACCCCGTAGCGGATCAGGCCGCCGGGTGTCGGCAGCCGGTCGATCAGCGTCACGGTGGAACGGGTGTGCAACAGCAGCAGTTCCGCGGCGTAGAGCCCGGCCGGCCCGGTGCCGACGACCGCGACGTCCAGCCCGGCGAAGTCGCTGGGCAGTGACCAGTCGAAGTGGGGACGGTCCCAGGCGCGGAACAGCGGCCCGTCGGTCGTGCTCGCCACCGGTTGCGCCGCGAAGTGCTCGGCGTTGATCCGCTCGTACCGCTGCTGCGCCCCGGTCAGCGTGTCGGCCGGGACGATCGCGTCCACCGGACACGCATCCGCGCAGGCGCCGCAGTCGATGCAGGCACGCGGGTCGACGTAGAGCATCGGCTCGGTGACGAAGGCGTCCTGGCCGGGCACCGGAGCGATGCAGTTGACCGGGCAGACCGAGACGCAGGAGGCGTCCTTGCAGCAGTTCTGCGTGATGACGTAGCTCATCGGCGGCCTGGGCGCTCAGAGCAGGTTGGCGCGCTGGTAGATCGCGGCGGCCGGCTTGGTGAGCAGACCGGCCGAGCCGAGGAACTCCATGAGGCCACGGCAGCTCGAACGCAGCAACGCCTTGTAGTGCTCGTTGCCGGCGGCCTCGCGCTTGGCCCGCTCGACGTCCAGTCCGGCCTCGACGTAGACCCGGTCGTTCACCATGCTCGTCACGATGAAGTAGGCCGCTGCGGCCACGAGGACGGCGCTGGCGTGCCGGCGCGCGACCCCGGCGCCGGCCATGCGCTCGACGACCTCCTGCCGCGCGAACTTCATGTGGCGCGACTCCTCCACCACGTGGATGTTGTTGATCGTCCGGACGAACGGGGCGACCCGCTCGTCGCGCATCCAGTCGCGCTGCATGACGTCGAGGACCTCTTCGGCGACCAGGATCGCCGCGTACGCGGCCTCGCCCCAGGCGATGGTCTTGAAGACGCGGCCGAGCTCGACGACCGCGCGCTTGGGCAGGTAGGCCGGCGCGTTCAGCTTGTCGGCGCCCCGCGCGAACATGATCGAGTGCCGGCACTCGTCGGCGATCTCGGTGAGCGCCCACTGGAACTCGGCCGACGTGCGGTCCTTCACGTACATGTCGCGCAGCATCATCTGCTGCAGGATCAGCTCGAACCAGATGCCGGTGCTCGCGACGCACGCCGACTCCTGCCGGGTGAGCTCGGCACGCTGCGCCTCGTCGAGCTCGTCCCAGTAGGCGGTGCCGTAGAGCGTGGACCACTCGGGGCAGGTGCCGTGGTCGGCCGGGTCGAGCGGCGTCTCCCAGTCGACCTCGACCTGCGGGTCGTAGGACGCCGCGGCGCTGGACTCGAGCAGCCGACGAGCGACGGAGTCGTCGTGCGCGGAAGGCGTTGCGGCCCGAGCGGCCGGATCTGCGGTGGCGGTCATCGTGCTCTCCCCTCTTCTCGACGCGGAGCGCCGTACGCTTGACAGGACGTTACACGTAACTCGCTGTGATAGGTACCCAGAACCGACGGAACTTACCGTCGGCCTGCAGCGGACTGCGATTCCTGCGGTGAGCCGATGACCTCGAACGATGCCCGCGCACACGCTCTGCGGGTCGGCCGTGTCGCCGTGTCGCCGTGTCGTCGTGTCGTCGTGTCGTCGCCAGCGATCGTCAGCGACACCGCGCGGCTGTGACGACGTGGGACTGCCCGGGCGGCAGCGTCCCGTTCAGCCGGACGTCGACGACACCGCAGGACCGGGCGACGACGCTCCGGCGGGTGTCGACGGCGTCGGCCGCGGTCGCGGCGGCCGAGAGCCGCGCGACGAGACGCCCGTGCGGTTGCCGCGCCGCCGGTTCGACGGTCAACGTCTCGCGGCGCGAGATCGGGGTCCCGCGGATCATCGCGAGCATCTCGGCTCGCGTGCGCCGGACCGGCGACTGATACGGCTCGGGGAGGACATAGGCGACCGTGCGGAAGTCGACGCCGGTGAGCACGCCCTGCACCGCCTGGAGCGCGTTGGCGTCCCGACCCCAGGACGTCTGGAAGCCGTCCGGTTGGGGGCCGAGATGGTCCGGGCACGGGACGACGACGGACCGCACCGGGCGACGCGAGCCGGGCTGCCCCGGCGCGCGACTGAGCGTCACGCAGCCGTGCCCCGTCGCCTTCTCCCCACCGTCGAACGGTTGACCGTAGGGCGAATCGGTCTTCCAGACCACGAGGGTGACCCGATCCCGCTGCGCTGCCACGACCAGGTACGTGCCGCCCCCGCCGAAGTAGTCGCGCATGGCGTCGGTGGGACGGTTCAGCGACCGCCAGTCGGCGACGGACGTGAACACCGCTTCCCGGCCCAGATAGGGCAGGTCGTACTCGGCCATGTCCCGCGACACGACCCGCTCGGACGGGACGCAGGCGCTGAGCGCGACCGCCAGACACCCGAGCAGCACCACGGTGCGGAGTGGTCGACCGACCCGACGTGGCATGCGCAGACCGTCACACACCGCGTGTCACGGGGCAATGCGTCCTCAGCGGCGCGCAACCCCGGTCTTGCGGGCGGAGACGACCAGTTGCGGGCTCCTCGACGGCGGCTGCGGTGGCAGGAGCAGCTCCGCCACGATCTCCAGACCGGCGTCGGTGAGCCAGCCCGTCAACTCCTCGGGTTGGTAGAGGTGGGTCGTCCACTCCACCGGAACATCGCCGTAGCACCGCGTGCGCGGATGCTCACCCTCACCGCGATGCGTCCCCAGGATCAGTTGACCGTCCGGACGCAGCGCCCGTGCCATCGTCCGGATCACGCGAGGCAGCCATTCGCGGGGCAGGTTGAACCACGACCACCAGCCGAGAACACCGCCGAGCGATGCCGGCTCGGGTTCGGTATCGGTCACCGACGCGACGGCGAACGGGATGTCGGGGTGCTGCCGGCGGGCATGCTCGATCATGCGGGGGGACAGGTCGATGCCCGTCACGGTGACCCCCCTGTCGCGCAGGTAGCCCGAGATCCAGCCGGGTCCGCATCCTGCGTCCAGCACCGGGCCGATCTCACGAACCTGTTCGGCGAAGGCGTCGAGCGCAGCTCGCAGCCACGGCCCCGGGTCACCCACCATCGCGACGTAGTTGTCCGCCACGGCGTCGTACGACGCCCGGACGGCGGCGAGGTCGGCAGGTGACTCGGCGCTCACGGCTTGCGAGGCTAGTGACCGACCCCGACATCGGCCCGCGGGTAGGTTTCGCGCGTGGAGCTGACACGTCGCATCCGCGAGGGCGCGGGCGAGGTCCTGCTGTTCGCGCTCACGCCGCCCCGGCTGGCGACCGCCACCGCCCGGGTGCAGGAGATCGCCGACGCCACGATCGCGCGACTGCGAGGGCTGGACCTCGACGGCCTCGTCCTCTACGACATCGACGACGAGGTGGAGCGGAATCCGCAGCAGCGTCCGTTCCCGTTCGTGCCGACTCTCGATCCTGCCGATTACCTGGCCGCGCACCTGGGCGACTGGACCACGCCGGCGGTGGTCTACCGGGCCGTGGGCAAGTACGCCCCTGCCGAACTCCGTTC
Source organism: Jatrophihabitans endophyticus (assembly GCF_900129455.1). Lineage (NCBI taxonomy): Bacteria > Bacillati > Actinomycetota > Actinomycetes > Jatrophihabitantales > Jatrophihabitantaceae > Jatrophihabitans > Jatrophihabitans endophyticus. The sequence continues at coordinate 42,825 of NZ_FQVU01000008.1, read as the reverse complement.
CTGGCTCGCCACGCAGGATCCGTCGCGGGTGCTGACCGTGCTCGTCGGCGCGGCGTCGAGCTCGCTCCGTCCCGCCTCGACGCTGACGGAGGCCCAGGCGTGGGCCCGTGAGCTCAACCCCGAGCTGGTCGTCGGCGGGGTCGCGATCCCGGAACGCCACCACCGCCGGGGTGACGAACACGTGCGGATGCTGGCCAAACAGCGGGCCGGCTGTCGGTTCTTCGTGACGCAGGTCGTCTACGACGTCAACGCCGCGAAGAACCTCGTGTCGGACTACTTCTACGCGTGCGCGGAACGGGGCACGGCTCCGGCGCCGATCGTGTTCACGTTCTCGGTGTGCGGCTCGCTGCGCACCCTGGAGTTCCTCGAGTGGTTGGGCGTCGACGTCCCTCGGTGGATCGAGAACGATCTGACCCACGCCGGCGACACCGTGCTGGCGTCGCAGCACGTCGCCCTGGCCGCCGCCGTCGAGCTGATCGAGTTCTGCCGTCGACTGGGGATGCCGTTCGGCGTCAACGTCGAGAGCGTCTCGATCCGCCGGGTCGAGATCGAGGCATCGGTCGGGCTCGCCGGCCAGCTGCAGGCCGCGCTCGCCGGCGGGGTCGGCGAGGACGACGCCGCTCAGCGGGCCGGCAGGACGACGACCGACACCGGGTGAGGACCGACGATCGATCCGCGAGCGTGTCCGCGTCCAGATCGGCAGGTGGGCGTGCGCTGCGAGCGAACCCGTCGCGAGGACGTCGCAGCCTTGACGGTGCACTTGCATTTTGCAAGTGTTGGTCGCATGAGCCTCTTCATCACCTGCCCGGTGGCGAGCGTGGAGCGCGCGACGGCCTTCTACACCGCCCTGGGCTGGACCCTGAACACGGAGATGTCCGATCACGATGTGTCGTGCTTCGCGATCGCGCCCGACCAGTACGTCATGCTCGGCAGCCACGAGAAGTACGCGAGCGTCGGCGGCGTCGAAGAGTTGGTCGGCGGACCCGACACCCCCTCGAAGATCACTGTCTCCTTCGGGCTCGACAGCCGCGAGGCAGTCGACGAACTCCTCGAACGTGCCCGTGGCGCCGGCGGGCGAGTAGGCGACATCGACGACTACTCGTTCATGTACCAGCGTCAGTTCGACGACCTGGACGGCTACCACTACTCGCCGTTCTGGGTGAAGGCTGATGCCGAACCGATGGCGTGAGCGACCTTGCTGCGACCCTCGACATCGTGGGGGCACGCTGGGCCCTGCTCATCGTGGACCGACTGCTCGACGGGCCGCAGCGCTACGGCGACCTGCAACGCGACCTCGGGGCGCCGACGAACATCCTCGCGACCCGGTTGCGTGAGCTCGAAGCGGCCGGCGTGCTGTCACGCCTACCCCTGCGACACAACACGCGGGCCTACGCGCTGACCGAGCGCGGGCTCGCTCTGCGCGAGGCGATCGTCGCGCTCGCACGGTGGGGGCGCAACGCCAGGTAGGCCGTACCGGCCCGATGCGCCGCCATCGGCGCGGCGCTCGCGGCTCGTCTCGCCGTGTCGGCTCGCGCCCGACCCGGTCGGCTCCGACGATCCGGAGCGCGACGAACCGAACCCGTGTTCTAATCATGAGGTGGGTTGGGAGAATCCGGAGATCCCGTGGCGGGAGCTCGAGCGCCGGCTGTCCGGCCGCCCGGTCGCCATCGGCGACCCGCCCCGCGGCGACGGCGGCGACTCCCCCGCCTGGTCGCGCAAGCGCGAGGCGTACACACCGGCCGAGCCGGTCGTCCGACCCGGTGCGGGCGTCCCGTTCGCCGAGCTCCACGCGCACTCCTCGTTCAGCTTCCTCGACGGCGCGTCGTCACCCGAGGAGCTCGTCGAGGAGGCCGTCCGCCTCGGCCTCGACGGGCTGACGCTCACCGATCACGACGGCGTCTACGGCCTGGTCCGCTTCGCCGAGGCCGCCGCCAGTCACGACCTGCCGACGGCGTTCGGGGCCGAGCTGTCACTCGACGTCCCGATCGCGCGGACGCAGTCCGAGGCGGCGATCGCGTCGCGGGTCGGCGTCCCGGATCCGCCCGGCACGCACCTGCTCGCCCTGGCCCGCGACCCCGACGGCTACGCCCGACTCTCCCGCGCCATCGGCCAGGCCCACCTGCGCGGCGGCGCCAAGGGCCGGCCCCGCTACGACAGCGTCGAGGAGCTCGGCGCCGCGGCGGACGGCCGCTGGCTCGTCCTCACCGGGTGTCGCAAGGGCGCCGTGCGGCGGGCGCTCGACCGCGGCGGCGAGGCAGCGGCCGGGCGCGCCCTCGACGCGCTGGTGCACAACTTCGGCCGCGACAACGTCGCCGTCGAGCTCACCTACGAGCTCGACCCGCTGGCCGACGAGCGATACGAGGTGCTCGCCGGGTTGGCCGGGCGGTTCGGGCTGCCCCTCGTCGCCACCACGGCGGCGCACTATCACGGGCCACCGCGACGACCGCTCGCGACGGCGCTCGCCGCCGTCCGCGCCCGCAGCAGCCTGGACGAGATCGACGGCTGGCTGCCGTCGTGGTCCGGGCAGCACCTGCGCTCGGGCGAGGAGATGGCCCAGCGCTTCGCCCGCTGGCCGGCCGCCGTCGCCAACGCCGCACGGCTGGGCCGGGAGGCCAGTTTCCCGCTGCAGCTGATCGCACCCGACCTGCCGCCCTTCCCGTGCCCGGACGGTCTCACCGAGATGCAGTACCTGCGCCGGCTGACCTACGAGGGCGCCGAGCGCTGGTTCGGCGGCGAGCCGCACCGGGACAAGGCGTTCGAGATGATCGAGCACGAGCTCGAGATCATCGAGCAGCTCAACTTCCCCGGCTACTTCCTCGTCGTCTGGGACATCGCCCGCTTCTGCCGTTCGAAGGGGATCCTGTGCCAGGGCCGCGGCAGTGCCGCGAACTCCGCCGTCTGCTTCGCGCTGCAGATCACCGCCGTCGACCCGGTCTTCTACGACCTGATGTTCGAGCGCTTCCTCGCCCCCGAGCGGGGCGAGCCGCCGGACATCGACATCGACATCGAGTCCGACCGTCGCGAGGAGGCGATCCAGTACGTCTACGAGCTGCACGGCCGCGAGCACGCCGCGCAGGTCGCCAACGTCATCACCTACCGGCCGAAGTCCGCCGTCCGCGACGTCGCCCGGGCGCTCGGCTACTCACCGGGTCAGCAGGACGCCTGGAGCAAGGAGATCGAGCAGGGCTACTACTGGTCCTACACCCCCAGCCATCCCGGCGCCGGCGACCTCTCGGCGCCGCAGCCGACCGCGCTGCCCGACCGCGAGCCCCCGCCGTCGCTCGGTGCCCCGGCGCCGGACCCCATCCCCGCCGACATCCCGCCGCGCGTGCTCGCGCTCGCCGCCGAGCTGCAGAACACCCCCCGGCACCTGGGCATCCACTCCGGCGGCATGGTGATGTGCGACCGGCCGGTCATCGAGGTCTGCCCGGTCGAATGGGGACGGATGAAGGACCGCTCCGTCCTGCAGTGGGACAAGGACGACTGCGCCGACATCGGGCTCGTGAAGTTCGACCTACTGGGCCTCGGCATGCTCTCGGCGCTGCGCTACTGCTTCGACCTGATCGCCGAGCACCACGGCGTCGCCTACGAGCTCGCGACCATTCCCAAGGAGGCTCCGTGCGTCTACGAGATGCTGCAGCGAGCCGACTCGATCGGCGTCTTCCAGGTGGAGTCGCGCGCCCAGATGGCCACCCTGCCGCGCCTCAAGCCCGACTGCTTCTACGACCTGGCCTGCGAGGTCGCGCTCATCCGCCCCGGGCCGATCCAGGGCGACTCGGTGCACCCGTTCATCCGCCGCAAGAACGGCGACGAGGAGGTCACCTACCCGCACCCGAAGCTGAAGCCCGCCCTCGAACGCACCCGGGGCATCCCGCTGTTCCAGGAACAGCTGATGCAGATCGCGGTGGGCGTCGCCGACTTCTCCCCCGCCGAGGCCGACACCCTGCGCCGCGCCATGGGGTCCAAGCGCGGCAAGGACAAGATCGAGGCGATGCGCCGGCGCCTGTACGAGGGCATGGAGCGCAACGGCATCCGGGGCGAGGTCGCCAACCGCATCTTCGAGCGCATCAGCGCCTTCGCGTCGTTCGGCTTCGCCGAGTCGCACTCGATCTCGTTCGCCCTGCTGGTCTACGCGTCGTCCTGGCTGAAACTCCACTACCCCGCCGCCTTTTGCGCAGCACTGCTCAATGCACAGCCAATGGGCTTCTACTCGTCGCAGTCACTGGTGCACGACGCGAAACGCCACGGCATCGAGGTACGCGGGCCGTCGCTGGCCGACTCGCTGGCCGCGGCGTCGCTCGAAGCCGCCGACGGGCCGTCGCAGTGCGCCTGCCTCGACGCGCCGCAGCCCGCGGTCCGGCTGGGCCTGGGGTCGGTCCGGACGATCGGCGACGAGCTGGCGCAGGCGATCGTCGACGAGCGCGGCCGCGGCCCGTTCGCCTCGATGGCCGATCTCTCGCGGCGGGTCGGCCTGACCGCCGACCAGGTCGAGGCGCTCGCCACCGCCGGCGCCTTCGACTGCTTCGGCCCCGGCCGGCGCGACGCGCTGTGGGGCGCGGGCGCGGCGGCCACCGCCCGACCCGGCCAGCTCGACCTCGTCACCTTCGACGAGACCGCCCCCGCCCAGCTGCCGGCGATGACCGGCCCGGAACAGCTCATCGCCGACATGTGGGCCACCGGCGTCACGCCCGAGGTCTACCCGACCGCGCTGATCCGGCCGCGCCTCGACGCGCTCGGGATCGTCCCCGCCGCGGGGTTGCGGGCGATCCCGAACCGCACCCGGGTGCGCATCGGCGGCGTCGTCACCCATCGGCAACGGCCGGCCACGGCCCGCGGCGTCACCTTCCTCAACCTCGAGGACGAGACGGGCATGGTCAACGTCATCGTCGACGAGGTCGTGTGGCAGCGCTACCGCCGCGTCGCCCGCGAGTCCGGCGGTCTGGTGATCCGCGGCATGCTGGAGAACACGAAGGACGGCGTGATCAACGTCCTCGCCGAGCGGTTGGAACGCCTGCACCTCGGCCTGCGCAACACCTCACGGGACTTCCGGTGAGCAACGCCCCCCACCACGTTGACTGGCGACTTCGAGCGTCGACTGGCGACCCGTCAGCCGACTGGCGACCTACAGGTCGCCAGTCGGCGCGAAGGTCGCCAGTCGGCCGCCGAAGTCGCCAGTCGAGACCCGACGGTGGTGCGCGATGAGATGGGCGACCACCGGCGACGCGGCCCCGGGTCTGTTCGCGGTCGAGGACCTCGTCACCCCGGTCGCGGGCACCGGCCGCATGTCCGGGCTGGAGTTCCTGCACGTCACCGCCAAGCGCATCCTCAACCACGTCCCCGACGGCTCCCGCGCCCCGACGAACTGGACGATCAACGTCTACCGCGGCTGTTCTCATGCGTGCTCGTACTGCTTCGCCCGCCCCACGCACGAATACCTCGGACTCAACCTCGGGGACGACTTCGACCGCCGCATCGTCGTCAAGATCAACGCCGTCGAGAGGTTGCGGGCCGAGCTGGCCGACCCGGCCTGGCGGCGCGACCCGGTCGCGATGGGCACCAACACCGACCCCTACCAGCGGGCGGAGGCGAAATACCGTCTCACCCGCGGCGTGCTCGAGGCGTTGACCGAGCACGCCACGCCCTTCTCGATCCTCACCAAGTCACCGCTGGTCACCCGCGATCTCGACGTGCTCCGGACGGCGAACGAGTGCACCGACGTGTCGGTCGGCTTCTCGATCGGCACCCTCGACCAGCGCGTCTGGCGGGCGAGCGAGCCCGGCAGCCCCAACCCACGCCGACGGGTGGCGGCGATGGCCGCCCTCACCGCCGCGGGCATCCGGACCGGCGCGCTCGTCGCCCCGGTCCTGCCCGGCCTGAGCGACGATCCCCGGCAGCTGCGCGAGGTCGTCACCGCGATCGACGACGCCGGCGGCCGGCTGCTGGGCATCGGTGCGCTCTACCTGCGTCCCGGTGTCCGAGAGCATTTCCTGGACTGGCTGCGCGGCGCGTTCCCCGACCAGTACGACTCCTACCTGCGCCGCTACGACGGGCGCGCGTACGCCCCGGCGCACTACGGCGAGCAGCTCTATGCGCGGGCCGGGCTCAGCGGTCGGGCCCGCCCAGGTCGGCTGCCTGGGCGTCGATGAGCCGGTCGATCACCACGCCGACGTCGTGGCGCGCCTGCACCCGGTCCTCGGCCTGGGCGATGAACAGCACCGCCTCGTCCAGGGCACCGAGCATGACGTGCGCGAGCGGCTGCGGCGGCTGCGGGGGCAGCCGACCGGCCGAGATCGCCCACTCGATCAGCGACAGCACGAGACCCATCGCATAGCCGAGGCCGATCTCGCGCCACCGGGCGTGGCCGAGCACCGACGGCGCGTCCACGATCGCGATGCGCTGCACCGCCGGTTCGGCCGACACGTCGAGCCACACCGACGCGCCGAACTTCATCAGCCGGATCGGGTCCTGCTCGTCCGCCTCGGCCACGGCCCGGTCGATCCGCTCGGTCGCCTCGCGTTCCACCGCCTCGAAGACCGCCGCGAACAGCTCGGTCTTGTCGGCGAAGTGGTGGTACATGGCGCCGCGGGTGACGCCGGCCGCGCGCACGATCGCCTCGGCGCTCACGCCGGCGAAGCCGTGGGCGGCGAAGAGCGGGCGCGACGCGTCCAGCAGGGCCCGCCGGGTCGCCGCCGAGCGCTCACCCTGCCTGCGCCGCGCCGCCGTCACGTCCGTCAACGTAGTGCGGCGACGCCCTTCACTTTCATACAAGCAGTATGTATGTTCTGCGGATGGACCGCGTGACACTTCCGCAGGGCACCGTCGAGTACCGCGCCGCTGGCCCCGCCGACAGCCCACTGCCGGCCGTGGTGTTCGTCCACGGCCTGCTGGTCGACGGGGAGCTGTGGACGGCGGTGGCCGATCGCCTCGCCGAACGCGGCATCCGCTCGTACGCCCCCACGCTGCCGCTGGGCGCACACCGGGTACCCCTGCAGCCCGACGCCGACCTCGGGCCGGCCGGCATCGCTGCGCTGCTGCGCGACTTCCTCGCCGCGCTCGAGCTGACCGACGTCACCCTGGTCGGCAACGACACCGGCGGCGCCCTGTGCCAGTTCCTCGTCGACGCCGACCACAGCCGCGTCGGCCGACTCGTCCTCACCAACTGCGACGCCTTCGACGAGTTCCCGCCCGCCCCCTTCGGGATGCTCGTGACGGTGGGCAAGCGCCGCGGCGGGCTGCGGCTGATCGCCGAGTCGGTGCGTCCCCGCTTCCTGCGGCACTCGGTGCTGGCCTTCGGCGGCCTGGTGCGCGATCCGCTCGACCCCGCGCTGAGCCGGCGCTGGATCACGCCCGCGCTCGAGAACCCGGCCATCCGCCGCGATGCGCGCAAGTTCCTGCGTGAGGTCCGGCCGGCCGACCTGCTCGCCGTGTCCTCGCGGCTCGACCGGTTCGGCAAACCCACGCTGGTGCTGTGGGGCGACGCCGACCCGTTCTTCAAGCCCGCCTTCGGCCGGCGACTGCGCGACACGATCCCCGGCGCCACCCTCGTCGAGATCGAGACCGGCCGCACGTTCCTGGCACTGGACGAGCCGCGGCGGGTCGCCGACGAGATCGCCGAGGCGTTCTACCCGGTGGCCTGACGACCGGGCGGACTGGCGCGCCCCCCGCTCCTGCGGCAGGGTTGGACGCGCCAACCTGGGCATCGAACGCGATCCGCGAGGTGAACACCCGTGAACATCTCCGATTTGCTGCAGCACAAGCAGTCCGGCGACCAGGGGCAGCGTCCCGCCGTCGTCACCATCGCCCCGACCGACACCGTGACGGCGCTGCTGCGCGCCCTCGCCGAGCACAACGTCGGCGCCCTGCTCGTGACCGACGACGCCGGCGGCGCGGACATCGCCGGCATCGTCTCCGAGCGCGACGTCGTCCGCCGCGTCGCCGAACGCGGCGCCGAGGTCCTCGACACCGCCGTCGGCGACATCATGACAACCACCGTGGTGAGCTGCACCGGCCACGACGACGTCCACTCGGTCGCCGAGACCATGACCCGGCGCCGCATCCGGCACATGCCGGTCGTCGACGACGGCAGGCTCACCGGCATCGTCTCGATCGGTGACGTCGTGGCCGCCCGCATGGCGCAGCTCGAGCAGGATCGCGAGCAGCTGGAGCACTACATCTCCAGTTGACCGGCGCCCCCGGGTCATATCGGGACGACCGGGACCGACTGCGCAGCCGCGGTTGCGCTTGCGTTAGCTCTCTGTAAGAATTCGGGCGAGTTCGCGCGAGCAACTCGGCGGGGGAACGCCACACGATCCAGGAGACGTGCCATGCCCCTTTCCGCCTGCACCCGCGGCCCGGCACCGTACGACGCCTCCCGCTGAACCTCCACGTCACCGGCACACCCATGACCACCGATCTCCGCCTCCGCGGCGTCAGCCTCGCAAGCGTCGCCTGGTACGCCGCCGTCGCACTGGGCTGGCCACTCATCGCCTACTCCGCGTGGCACGTCTGCTCCTCGGCCGGGCTCGAGCTCGTCCCGAGCTTCCTGATGGTCGCCGCGCTCATCGCCGGACTCGAGCTGCTGCCGCTGGTGCAGGGCCGGGGCCACGACCCGCAGGGCGTGGTGATGTCGACGTCCTTCACCTTCGCGATGCTGTTCATCTGGGGTCTCTGGCCCACCGTGCTGCTCATCGCCACGGGCGCCGTGCTCGCCGACCTGCGCGCCGGCAAGGTGTGGTGGAAGACGATCTTCAACCCGGCGCAGTACGCGCTGTCGTTCGCGGCCGCGTACCTCGTCGTCGTCGCGGCCCGCGAGCACCCCACGCTGGCCGCGCCGCTGCACACCTTCCACCCCGGCGACCTGGCGTGGATGGCGGGCGCGTGGGTCGTCTACTTCGCGGTCAACCTGGCGTTGGTGTCCGCCGTCCTCACCTACGACACCCCGTTCCGGACGGTCGCCTTCGGCGACTTCCGCCACGAGGCCATGATGACCTTCTCGGTGCTCGCGCTCTCGCCGCTCATCGTCATCCTCGCGCAGGGGCCGTGGCCGCTGATCCCGGTCCTCGCCGTGCCGCTGCTGATGATCTACTTCACCGCCCAGATCGCCCTCGACCGCGAGCACCAGGCCGGCCACGACGCGCTGACCGGCCTGCCCAACCGCGCGACGCTCACCTACGACCTGGACCAGGCGCTCGCATCGCTACGGCGCGGCGGGCCGCCGTTCGCGCTCATGCTCATCGACCTCGACGACTTCAAGGCCGTGAACGACGCGCTCGGCCACCAGGCCGGTGACGAGCTGCTCATCGAGTTCGCCGCCCGGATGCGGAAGGGCCTGCGCCCCTCCGACGTCGTCGCGCGGCTCGGCGGGGACGAGTTCGCGGTGGTGCTCTCCGACGTCGACACCTACGAGGCCTGCCTCGCCGCGCAACGCATGCGCGACGCGGTGGTCGCCGACGCGATCGTGCTGGAGGGCGTCTCGGTCGACGTCCGGTTCTCGGCGGGCATCGCGACGTGCCCGGGGCACGGGGCCGACCCGACCACGCTGCTGCGCCACGCCGACATCGCGATGTACCGGGCCAAGCAGACCCGCTCCGGCGTAGAGCTGTACTCGGCGGACCAGGACGCGAACGCGGCCACCCGCCTCGGCATCACCGGCGAGCTGCGGCAGGCGATCGAGGCCGGCGAGCTGGAGCTGCACTACCAGCCCAAGGTGGGGCTGCACCGCGAGCTCGTCGGCGTCGAGGCCCTCATCAGGTGGCACCACCCGATCCGTGGCTGGGTGTCGCCGGACGAGTTCATCCCGCTGGCCGAGCGTTCGGGCGTGATGCCGCTGCTCACCCAGCACGTCGTCCGACTTGCGCTGCGCCAGATGGCGCGGTGGCGCGCCGCGGGGCTCGAGACCCCGGTGGCCATCAACATCTCGCCGACCGACCTCGTCGGCACGCACCTGGTCGAGGTCGTCACCGAGCAGCTGATCGAGTGCTCGGTCGCGCCGACCAGCGTCTACCTCGAGATCACCGAGCGGGTGCTGACCGATCAGCTCGAGGAGTCCCGGCAGACGCTCGACCGACTCCGGGCGATGGGCATCGGCATCAGCCTCGACGACTTCGGCACGGGGTACTCGTCGCTGATGCGCCTCAGCGACCTGCCCGTCGACGAGATCAAGATCGACCGCGCCTTCGTCGCGCGACTCGAGAAGGATCCCCGCGCGGTCGGCATCCTGCGCACGCTGATCGGCCTGGCCCACGCCCTCGGCGTCCCCGCCATCGCCGAGGGCGTCGAGACCGAGAGCCAGCACACCCTGCTGGAGGGCCTGCGCTGCGATGCCGTGCAGGGCTGGCAGATCGCCCGACCGATGCCCGGGAACGCGGTGGTCGGGTGGGCCCGGGCGCAACGGGTGGCCGCGCTGGAGCACGGCCGCTACCCGCGGCCAGCCGCTGTGCCCGAGCTGCCCGCCCCCCTGCGGATGGTCACCGTCTCGGACTCGCTGCCCCGCATCTCCTGACGCGCCGCTGCGCCGCGGCGGCCCACTCACGTTGACCGAAGATCGGCCGATGGAAAGGGGGACAAGGCTCCCTTGCGCCGCCGCACCCGTCGCGGCGCCGCAGACCACGACGGACGGCGATGTACGAGACACACGGACCCGTGCTCGACGCGCTACGGCTGCGCGGGTTCGACCTGACCTCGATCGTCGACGCGATGGACAGCGCGGACGAGACCGGCCGGCCGCTGCGCGACGTCCTCGTCGACCAGGGGACCGTCACCGAGACCGAGCTCGCCGACGTCATGGCCGACGCCTACGGCATCGCCAGCGTCGACCTCGCCGGCTTCCAGATCGACCCCGCCGCCGTCGGTCGGATACCGCTCGCGCTCTCGCGCCGCCACCACGTGCTCGCGATCGCCGTCGAGGACGACGAGTTGGTGCTCGCGGTCGCCGACCCCGGTGACGTCCTCGCCCTCGACGACGTGCGGGCCGCCACCGGCATGCGCGTCCGACCCGTGGCGGTGGCCCGCGACGAGCTGCTCAAGGTCCTGGACCGCTATCAGCGCGCCGAGACCGACCTCGACGAGGTCGTCTCGACCGAGGACGACGAGAAGCTCGACGTGGTCACCGGCGGGGACGCCGACGAGGCGCCCATCGTCCGCTACGTCAATTCCCTGATCGAGCAGGCGATCCAGAACCGCGCGTCGGACATGCACCTGGAACCGACGGCGACCGACCTGCGCGTCCGGTTCCGCATCGACGGCGTGCTGCACGAGATCGACACCGTGCCGCGGTCGGCGCAGTCCGCGCTCATCAGCCGGCTCAAGATCATGTCCGCGGTGGACATCACCGAACGTCGGGTGCCGCAGAACGGGCGCATCACCATGGACCTCGGCGGCCGCAGCGTCGACCTGCGGGTCGCGACGCTGCCGACCGTGTGGGGCGAGAAGATCGTGCTCCGGGTGCTCGACACCGGCGGTGTCGACCTGGATCTCGCGCGGCTCGGGTTCACCGACGGCAACTACGAACGCTTCACCGGCGCGCTGCGCAAGCCCCACGGCATGGTCCTGGTGACGGGGCCGACGGGGTCGGGCAAGTCGACGACCCTCTACGCCGCGCTGACCGCGATCAGCAGTGCCGAGGTCAACGTCATCACCGTCGAGGACCCGGTCGAGTACCGGCTGCCCGGCGTCAACCAGGTGCAGGTGAACCACAAGGCCGGGTTGACCTTCGCCGCGGTCCTGCCCGCGATCCTGCGTTCGGACCCCGACGTCGTGCTCATCGGTGAGATCCGGGACCGCGTCACGGCGCAGCTCGCGATCGAGGCCTCGCTCACCGGTCACCTCGTCCTGTCGACGCTGCACACCAACGACGCACCGTCGGCGGTGACCCGCCTCATCGAGATGGGCATCGAACCCTTCCTCGTCGGCTCCTCGCTCGATTGCGTGATGGCCCAGCGACTCGCGCGGCGGCTGTGTCAATGGTGCAAGGAGGCGTACGCGCCGAGCGACACCGAGCTCGCAGCCGCGCGGTGGCCGCAGCAGCTGCTCGAAGTCCCCGACAAGCTATGGCGACCCGTGGGGTGCCGGTCGTGCGCACAGACCGGCTACCGGGGCCGGATCGCGCTGCACGAGGTCATGCCGGTGACCGAGCAGATCGAGCGGCAGGCGGTCGACCGACTCTCCGCGCACGACATCCAGCGAACCGCGCTCGAGCAGGGAATGTGGCTGCTGCGCTACGACGGGCTGCGCAAGGCGGCTCTCGGCGACACCTCGCTCGCGGAAGTGCTCCGTGTCGCCGTCTGATCATCACGGTGTGGAGTCAGGAGTAGGCACACAGCGCAACCGTCACACCAGTGACCGTTCGGCCCGCCCCGACCGCCGAGCGGCGGGCCTCGTCCCGCCGATGGTCCCGCTGTCCACGGCGATTTAGGCGATTCGCGACGCCGATGTCCCGAATTCTGCCCGGGGATTGAAGCCCGGCGACGTCTTGCCGACGTTAGGTTCGTGTGTGTAAGTTTTTTGTGAACTGAAATGATGGCCCGAAATTCAGCAGAGGAGGCGACGTGACCACCGCACCGTGGACCGCGTACGGCGACGCCTCCGCCGCTGCCCACCTGCCGGCCTTCGCCGACCCCGCGGACGCGCTGGCGGCGCCGGTCGTCACGCCGACCTGGTCGGCACCCGCCCCGTCGTCGGTCGACCGGTCCGACGCCCGCGTCTCGCTCGACGCCATGCTGACCAGCCTGGTGCGTGCCGGCGGATCCGACCTGCACCTCACCGTCGGGGTGCCGCCGATGATGCGCTTGCACGGCGACCTGAACCCGCTGCCGGGCTGGGCCGTGCTCGACTCCGCCGACACCGCCGCCATCGTGCGCTGCGTCGTCGACGAGCAGCAGTGGGAGCGCTTCGAGGCCGATCTCGAGTTCGACCTCGCCTACAGTCTGCCCGGCGTGTCCCGGTTCCGAATCAACCTGTTCCAGCAGCGCAACGCCTACGGCGCGGTCATGCGCAGCATCCCGCACGACATCAAGGCGCTGGACGAGCTCGGCATCCCCGAGCAGATCGCTCGCTTCGCCGACCTGCCGCGCGGTCTCGTCCTCGTCACGGGGCCCACCGGCTCGGGCAAGACCACGACCCTGGCCGCGCTGCTCGACCTCGCCAATCGCACCCGACGTGACCACATCGTCACGATCGAGGACCCGATCGAGTTCATGCACCAGCACAAGCGCTGCGTGGTCAACCAGCGCGAACTGGGTGTGGACACCCACGGCTTCGCCGACGCCCTCAAGCACGTGCTGCGGCAGGACCCGGACATCATCCTGGTCGGCGAGATGCGCGACCTCGAGACGGTCTCGACCGCGCTCACCGCCGCCGAGACCGGCCACCTGGTGCTCGCCACCCTGCACACCCAGTCGGCCGCGCAGACGATCGACCGCGTCATCGACATGTTCCCGGCCCATCAGCAGCAGGAGATCCGCGCGCAGCTGTCCACTGCGCTGCAGGGCATCGTGACGCAGTCGCTCGCCAAGCGACCCGACGGCTCCGGCCGCACCGTCGTCTGCGAGGTCATGTTCGCCACCGCCGCGATCCGCAACCTCATCCGCGAGGGCAAGAACCACCAGATCCCGTCGTTCATGCAGTCCGGCGGCGCCGACGGCATGCTCACCTTCGACGCCCATCTGGCCGAGCGGGTCCGGGAAGGCGCCATCGGCTACGACCAGGCGCTCGCGCTGTGCCACGCCCCCGAGGAATTCCGTCGGCTCGCGGGACGGGCGGCATGAGCGCGCCGGCGAAGGCCAAGACCAAGGCGAGCAAGGACCGCACCTTCGCCTACGAGGCCGTCGACCTCAAGGGAAAGCGGAGCAAGGGCACCGTCGAGGCCAGGGACGAGTCGGGCGTCGCCGCCGCCCTGAAGTCCCAGGGCGTGACGGCGCTGTTCATCCAGGAGACGGGCAAGGGCCTGCAGCGCGAGATCACGCTGCCCGGCTTCGGCCCCAAGGTCGGCCTGAAGGACCTTGCCGTCTTCTCCCGGCAGTTCGCCACCATGGCGACGTCGGGCCTCTCGCTGCTGCGGTCGCTGACCATCCTCGAGGACCAGACCGAGAACCAGGTGCTGGCCAAGGCGGTCCGTGACGTCCGGCGTGACATCGAGACCGGCCAGTCGCTGTCCGGCGCGCTCGGCAAGCACGACATCTTCCCGCCCATCATGGTCGCGATGATCCGAGCCGGCGAGACCGGTGGCTTCCTGGACAAGGCGCTCGAGCGACTGGCCCAGAACTTCGAGAAGGACGCCAATCTGCGGGCGAAGATCAAGTCGGCCATGACCTACCCCGTCATCGTCATCTGCTTCAGCCTGCTGATGATCACCGGCGTGCTCATCTTCATCGTCCCGGTCTTCGAGCACATGTTCGCGAACCTGGGCGGCAAGCTGCCGCTGCCGACGCAGATCATGGTGACGCTCAGCCACAACGCCCTGTGGATCCTGCCTGTCACCGCGGTGCTCGCCTTCGCCGCGGTCAAGGGCATCCGCAGCAAGCTCAAGCAGGACCCGGCGTGGCGGCTGCGCTTCGACGCCCTCAAGCTGCGGGTGCCCGTCTTCGGCACGTTGTTCACGAAGATCGCCATCAGCCGGTTCGCACGCAACCTCGGCACGCTGCTGTCGGTCGGCGTCCCCGTCATGCAGGCTCTCGAGGTCGTGGGCGGCACCACCGGCAACGCCGTCATCGGCGATGCCATGAAGGACGTCGCGAACTCGGTGAAGCAGGGCCAGCCGATGTCGGCACCGCTCGGCGACCATCCGGTCTTCCCGCAGATGGTCGTACAGATGATCGAGGTCGGCGAGGAGACCGGCCAGATCAGCGCGATGCTCGACAAGATCTCCGACTTCTACGACCACGAGGTCGAGACCGCGACCGAGTCGCTTACTGCCGCGATCGAACCGCTCATGGTCGTCGTGATGGGCGCGCTCATCGGCGTGATGGTCATCTGCCTGTACCTGCCGATGTTCTCGATCTACCAGAACATCGGCAACCAATAGGACCCGCTCGATCCACACAATTCCACAGACTTCCGTGCCCCGCGCACGGAGCGGCCGTCACCGCCGGCCGCAGCCTCCGGTCATCACCCCCGTGCCCGGAGTACCCCCCGAGAGTCCCGGAGGCTCACCCATGTTCGACAACCTGATCGCCAAGTACCACGACATCAAGGCCAAGCGCGAGAACGGCGAGGGCGGCTTCACCCTCATCGAGCTGCTCGTGGTCGTCGTGATCATCGGCATCCTCATCGCCATCGCGATCCCGCTGTACCTGAACTACCAGAAGGGCGCGAACGACAAGAGCTCGCAGAGCGACCTCCGCGCCGCGGTCAGCACCCTGCAGCAGTGCTACAGCGAGAACAGCAACTCCTACCCCACCGCGCCGGCGAACGCCGCCGACGCGACCGGCTCGATCACCTTCACCTGCGGCACGACCACCGAGAAGGCCAACCTGTCCGACGGCACCCACCTCACCTACGCCAAGGACGGGTCCGGCGTCGTGACGATGAAGTCCTGGAACACCGACGGCAAGAAGGACTCCTCGACCAACGCGTACTCCTACGACAGCTCGGCCGGCGGCTCGATCAAGTAGTTCCACTCAACCCGGGCGGGGCGTCCCCGTACGCCCCGCCCGGTTCCCAACTCCACAACCTCTCTTCCACGATGGAGGTGACCCATGCCCCCCACCCGGGTCCTCCCCCCGCTCCGTCGCGTCGAAGCAGGAGACGACGGCGGCTTCACGGTGGTGGAGGCGCTGGTCGCCTTCGTCCTGCTCGCCGTGGTGTCGGCGGCGGCGATCGTCGCGATCGCCAACACGACCAAGACCTCGAAGCGCTCGACCGACCGCGTCACCGCAGCCAACCTGGTCCAGCAGGACTTGCAGGCCGCCCGCGCGCTGCGCTACCCGAACTACCCGGCCGCACGCTCGGCGACGACCGTCGTCGGCACCACGAGCTACACCCTCACCCGTTCGGTGAGCGCTACCACGCCCGCCGGCGCGACCATCGGCGCCTGCCCGGCGACGCCCGACTTCACCAACCGGCCGTACATGGTCGTGACGACGACGGTCACCTGGCCGCCCGCCGGCACCGCCGACCGGGTCTCCGCCGCGACGGAGCTCGCATGCTGACGCGCTGGCGCTCCGCGCGCGCGGACCGCGACGCCGGGATGTCGTTGATCGAGCTCATGGTCGGCATGGGGCTGGCCACACTCGTCGGTGCCCTGGCGCTCGTCTTCTTCGTCGGCAGCACGAGCCAGGCCGACCGGGTATCGGCCCAGTCGCTCGACGCCTCGGACGTCCGCGTCGCCGCCGACCGCATCGCCGCTGAGCTCCGCACCGCCGACACGCCGAGCGCCCGGCCGGGCTTCGCCGCCGGCCGGTTCGACACGCTCACCGCGTCGCGCTTGGTCTTCTACAGCAACATCGACTCGACCAGCCGCGCGGGCACGGCGGGACGGACGCCGCCGACCAAACTCGACATCTACGTCGAGAACGGTGCACTGAAGGAGAAGCGGTACGCGCCGACAACGAAGTACACCGACAACTACCCGAGCTCGTACAACTACGCGAACAACTACCCGACGAACCCCACGTCGACCTCGGTGCTGCTCCCGACACTCGGCAGCAGCAGCGTCTTCAGCTACTGCACCATCGACACCGACCCCACGGTGAAGTGCACGCCGGCCGCCACGGCCACCTCGATCGCCGCCGTGAACATCACGCTGAGCGTCCCGGCGAAGTCCGGCAACGCCGCACAGACGCTGAAGACGACCGTCGCCATCACCGGAGCGACGTCGTGATCCGGCTGCGGCGCATCCGTCGCGACGGCGAGGACGGTTTCGCGCTCATCTTCGTGCTCATGGTGACGACCGTCGTCATGCTCGGCGTCGCCGGCGTGCTCGCGGTCGTGACCCCGAACATCACGAACTCCCGGGGTGCCCAGGACCGCACCGCCGCGCTCGCCGCGGCGCAGTCGGGCGTCGACGACCTCATCTCCTACCTGGTGAGCATCCCGTCCTGCCGGTCGGAGACCAAGATCTGCCCGCAGGCGCTCGGCGCCACCAGCACGACCCTCACCGGCACCCGGCAGCGGCCGTCGCTCGGCAACGGCCAGACCTTCACCTGGACGACGGCGAGCTCGGCCACGAGCGACGGCTACGTCCGCGTCACGTCGACCGGCTCGTCGAACGGGGTGTCACGCAAGATCGTGGCCGACCTGTCGCTGCAGCCAAGCATCCTCGCCTACGGCTACTACTCCGACTACGAGTCGCTGTCACCGCAGTTCCTCGACGACTACTACAACCCCCGCTCGATCTACGTCTCCGACTCGGGCACCTACGGCAGCGTGTCGTCGACGTATCGCGGCAGCAGCTCGGTTCCCAAGACGGTGGTGTGGAAGGGGACGGCGCAGAGCGGCACGACCGCCAAGTGCGGCCAGCACTGGTACTACGAGTCGGCGGCCCTGCCCGGGCGCGGCAACGGCAGCACGAACAACACCTGGTACGAGAACGGAACCGTCAACAGCACGTCGGTGACCCGCAGCGACAACTGCGACCTGGTGTTCAGCTCGTCCATGGTCGAGGACGGCCTGACCTTCAGCCGTGACGCCATCCTCTCCAGCGGCACCGGTCCGAAGTTCAACAAGGCCGTCTACACCATGTGGGGCTACAACGACGGGTCGAAGAGCTACACCACCCCGGCACCGACGGCGGGCAAGTACTACCGCGGCGACACCATGACCAACTCGCCGAACCTCCCCGCCGTCGCCGCGGCCGACCTGGTGCTGCCGACCAGCGTCGGCAAGGACGGCATCGCCGAGAACAGCTGCGTCTACACCGGCCCCACCCGCGTGAAGCTCAACGGGGACGGCACGGCCACGGTCACCAGCCCGGAGACCACGCAGAAGAACGCCGCCAGCGACTCGGCCTGCTACCCGACCGTCGTCGGGAGCAGCGGCATCGTCGACTTCAAGCTCAACTACGCCACCGCCGGCAGCGGCACAGTGATCGTCAACCACGCCGGCACCGTCCCGAGTGCGGGCTGGGCCAGCAATCCGACCAAGTCCACGCAGACCCCGGCCGCGTCGAACGAGGTCTTCTACTTCCCGCTTACCGCCGGCAGCGACGTCCCGCAGCACTCCGACACCTCCGTCTCGACCGACAAGTGCTCGACCACGGCGAAGTACGCGGCCACGGTCGGCGCCAGCTGCGCCTGGACGAACGTGGCGTCCGCCGGTGACGGGGGTGGCAGCACCACGGGCTGGAGTACGTACTCGGCGAAGAAGTGCAGTACCACGTCGGCCGGTACCGAGCGCTCGCTCTTCGAGTGCGAGTACGGACCGCAGAGCACGTCGTACACCCCGACCGGCGACGTGAGCGGCGGCCAGTACAAGACAGTCCGTACGAACATCCAGGCCGAGCTGGCGAAGGGTTCGTGCCTGACCGGGACCGCCGCCGCGCAGGCGGACTGCATCGAGGCGATGACCAACGCACAGCTCGCGGCCGCGAACACCGGCAAGCACGCGTACAACTACTCCAGCCCCAGCAACAACGACCACCGATACCTCGCCACCTCGACCGACAACTCCCCGACGACCTCGACGGTGGCGACGGGAACGGTGACGGACTCGTCCCAGGCCGACGACTTCTTCTCCCGGACGGCCGCGACGCCGGGCAAGGAGACGGTGACGCAGACGCCGATCACCACCACGGTGGTCCGCCAGACGTACAGCACGACGAAGAAGGCCTGGACCACGACCAACGCGGCGTTCACCTTCACCACGACGCAGAACGACTACACGTACACCGCACCCTCTGGCGGCGGTCGCTACTTCCCGGATCCCAACGACGTCACCGAGTACGCGACCGGCACCGACGCCAGCGGCAACGCCGTGGGATCGACCGGCGCCAACCAGCCCGGCGACCTCTACGTCGACGGCGCCAACAAAGGCAAGCTCAGCCTGGTCGCCGAGAACGACGTGGTCGTCACCGGTGACATCACCGATCCGTCGGGCTACACGGCGACGTCCGACGCGGTGTCCATCGTCGCCGGCAAGAACGTCCGCAACTATCACCCGGTCAAGTGCGCCGACCAGACGGCCACCGACATCGCCAACACCACGCCGGGTTGGTGCCCCAACGACATCACCGGCCTGTACAGCGGCAGCCTCGTCACCAACAGCGGCTACTCCTCCGCCCACCCCGCCGAGCAGTACGTGAACCTCAAGGCGACGGGCGACCGCACGATCGAAGCCGCCATCTTCGCCCTGACCGGCTCGCTGCGGACCGACAACTACAACCGCGGCGACGCCGTCGGCAACCTGATCGTGCACGGCGGCATCTACCAGTCCCACCGTGGTGGCAACGGGGTCGTCTCGGGTTCCACCGGTCTGAGCGGCACGACGCTGCAGTACACCTACGTCGACCTGCAGCGCGCCGAGCTGCCCTACGTGCCGCCGGCCACGAGCGGCAACTACATGCGCCCGTGGAACGTCGTCAGCATCTCGGCCGGCAGCTGATGTGCGCCGTCCGAACCCCGTCCCCCGTCGAAGGAGTCTGACCATGGCTGCCCCCGTCACGGCCGCTCTCGACATCGGCTCGACGTCCATCCGCGCCATCGAGGTGCGCCGGACCAAGTCGCGCCCGATGATCGAGCGGTTCGAGCAGGTCGAGCTGCCCGACGGCGCCGTCGTCGGCGGCGTCGTCAAGGACGAGAAGGCGGTCACCGCCGCCCTCAAGCAGCTGCGCAGCGCGAAGGCCGTCACCGCCAGATCGGTCTCGCTCGCGGTGACCCACCAGCAGGTCGTCGTCCGCGAGGTGGAGGTCGCCAACCTCTCATCGGACGAGATGCGCCTCGCCCTGCCCCACCAGATGCGCGACGTCCTGCCACTGCCGGTGGACGAGGCGATCCTCGACTTCTTCCCCCTCGAGGACCCGGGCAGCAAGGAGACCGTCCGCGGGCTGCTGACCGCCGCGCCGCGCGAGGCCGTGACGAACACCGTCGAGGCGGTCGAGAAGGCAGGCCTGAAGGTCGACCGCGTCGACCTCGCCTGCTTCGCGGTGCTGCGCGCGGTCGCCGCGGTGGCCGACGGCGCGGAGGCCATCGTCGACATCGGCGCCAACACGACGCTCGTCGTGATCCACACCGCCGGGGTGCCGCAGATCGTGCGCACCATCCCACGAGGCGGTCACGAGGTGACCTCGGTGCTCGCCCACCGGCTCGGTGTCGCGGTGCCGGAGGCCGAGGAGCGCAAGTGCCACCTCGGCATCCACGGCGGCGACGCCGCGCACGCCGAGGCGATGGTCGAGGCGAGCCGCCCGCTGATCAACGAGATCCGCAGCACCATCACCTACTTCGCCAAGACCCAGCCGGCGACGGCGCTGCACCGGGTCACGCTCGTCGGTGGCGGCTCGCGACTGCGCGGGTTGACCGAGGAGCTCGGCAAGAGCCTGACCGTACCCGCTGTCGTCGGCAACCCGCTGCAGTACGTCGGCTACGCCCGTCGGGGTGGCAGCCACGACGCGATCGGCAACCACCGCGCCGCCGCGGCCGTGTCGGTCGGCCTCACCCTGGGAGTCGCGTCATGACCAGCACGCTGCGCCGGCCGCTGAAGCGGCCGCTCACGCGCACCGAGCGGACGATGCCGCTGCGCGAGCTGACCGGGGCGACGGCCGTCCCTGTCGCGACGGTGCGGGCCAACCTCATGCCGCCCGAGGTGGTCGGCAAGCGGCGGATCGGCTGGCTGCGCCGCCGGCTGGGTGTGGCACTGCTCGCCCTTGTCGTCCTCGTCGGCGCCGGCTACGCCTTCGCCCGGCAGCAGACCGACGTCGCCCACGACGACCTGGCCGCGGCGCAGGACCGCAGCACCGCCCTCACCCACCAGGTCAGCGGCTTCGACGCCCTGCTCGCCACCCAAGCCAAGACCACGCAGCTCAGCGACCAGCTCGCGACGGTGATGGCCACCGACCTGCAGTGGAGCCGGCTGCTCGGGCAGCTCAATCGCATCGCCCCCGCCGGCCTCACCGTCACCCAGGTGCAGGGTCAGCTCACCGACGGCACCGCCGCGACCACGGCGCCGACCGGGACGACGATGACCGCTCCCGGTGGCGCGCAGGTGATCGGCACGCTGACCATCTCCGGCACCGCACGCGACTACCGCTCGGTCGCCACCTACCTCGACGCCCTCGCCAAGGTGCGCGGACTCGCCCTCGTCGACCCGGGCGCCCTCGCGACCGACCAGGGTCGTTCCACCTTCACCGCGACCGCGTCGCTGACCGAGAAGATCCTCGGCGGCCGCTACACCAAGTCCGGAGGCAAGTGATGGCCGCCAGCCGCGCCGAGCGCCTGCACGTCGGCGGTGCCGCCGTCGTCGCCCTCGTGATCGCCCTCGTCGGGTGGTTCCTCCTGATCTCGCCGCAGCGCAGCGACTCCGCCGACGTCCAGGACCAGACCGCCAACGCCGAGCTGCAGAACACCGTGCTCCAGGGGCGCATCAACCAGCTCACCGCCGAGAAGAAGAAGGCGGCGACCTACGGGGCGGCGCTGGCCAAGGCGCGGGCGGCATTGCCGTCGACGAGCGACATGGCCGCGTTCCTGCGCCACGTGCAGAGCATCGGCTCGGCGACGTCGACGAAGGTCACGTCGATCAGCGTGGACGCGGCGAAGGCGGTCGAGTCGTCCGCTCCCGTGGTCGGCGCCACGACGTCACCGACCGCGAGCGCGTCACCCACCGCCTCGTCGGCCACGGACTCGTCGACCACCGCGGCCGCTTCGGGCACCGGCCTGTACAGCGTCCCCATCTCCGCGAGCGTGACGGGCACCCAGCGCAACCTGGCGCGCTTCCTGACCGAGCTGCAGTCCGGCCAACCCCGCGCGGTGCTGTTGACCTCGGTCACTCGCGGGCAGGACGCCGCCGGCGGCTCGCTCACCGCCCTGCAACTGGAGATGCAGGCCTTCGTCGCCCCGGAGACCAACGCGGCGTCGACCGCGCCGACGACCACCGCCGGCGGCAACTGACGCGCCGGCGTACGAGACGGCAGCGGCCCGGGTCCGGCAACCCGCCCGCTGCGCCGGGCGGCCGGTGACGGCACACCTCGCGCACGTCCCCGGGGGGCGGACGGCACGCGGGTCGACGTCCTCACCGGCCGCCCATCCCACCGCCACCCCGTCCGACCCGATCCCGATTACCGAGGAGTGCCATGCCCACGCCGTGGCCCGCCGTCGCCCTCGCCGCCGTCCTCGGCCTGGTCGTCGGGTCGTTCCTCAACGTCGTGATCCACCGCGTCCCGCGGGAGGAGTCGGTGGTCTCGCCGCCGTCGCACTGCCCGCGGTGTGACGTCCGGATCCGGGCGCGGCACAACGTCCCGGTGATCAGCTGGCTGCTGCTGCGCGGCCGCTGCGCCTCCTGCGGTCTGGGCATCAGCGCGCGGTACCCGCTCGTCGAGGCGGCCACCGGCGTGCTCTACGCCGCGGTCACGCTGCGCTTCGGGGTCAGCGCCACGCTGCCGGCCTTCCTCTACCTGGCCACCGTCGCCGTCGTCCTCACGATGATCGACTTCGACGTGCGGCGGCTTCCCGACGCCATCCTGCTGCCGTCCTACGTGGTGAGCCTGGCGCTGCTCATCCCCGCCGGCGCGATGGACATGGACTGGCACCCCGCCACCCGCGGCATGGCGGGCGGGCTGCTCCTCGGCCTGCTCGTCTTCACGCTCGCGCTGGCGCTCCCGGCGAACGTGAGCTTCGGCAACGCCAAGCTCGCCGGCCTGCTCGGCATCTACCTGGGCTGGCTGTCGTGGGGCACGCTGCTCGTCGCCCTGGTCGGCACCGTCGTCGTCGCGGCCGCGGCCGGGCGTCGCATCACCGTCGCCGCCCCCGTCCCGGCGGGCGGCCGCCACGGCGGGCGGGCGCTCCCCCTCGGCCCTTTCCTCATCGGCGGGACCGTGCTGACCGTCTTCGCCGCCGCCCCGGCCGCCGCGCTCTTCGGCGCCCTGCTCACCGGCTGACCCGCCGCGCGGACGCGGTGCCGCGGTTCAGCGCTGCGGATCGTCCCAGTGCGGCGGCGGGGTGCCGTAGGCCGTCCGCGCCCGCCGCTCGCCGTCCTCCTCGATCAGCCGGTTGAGCTGCTGCTGCACCACGTCGGACCGCGGGACGTTGTCGAGCCGCTCCTGGCCGTGCTCGCCGGCGGACTCGATGGTGAGCGTGCCCGCGCGGACGAGCCGGTCCCACAGCGACTGGCTGAAGGCCACGTCGCTGATGCGCTGCAGCGAGATGTCGCGGCCGGTGTGGTGCAGGACGCCGCGCCGGATCAGCACGCGGTGGGTCGTGAACACGTAGTGGGTGGTGCGCCAGCGGATCCACGGTGCGAACGCGAGCCACAGCAGCAGCACCACGCCCACGGCGAGGATCGCGGCCAGGGCGACGGTCCGGCCGGTGCCGTCGTCGGGCACGTACGCGATGCCCACCCCGGCCGCGGCGCAGACGACGACGAAAAAGAACGTCGCGGGCACGAGCGTGATCCAGTGCGGATGCAGGTGGTCGACGACCCGCTCGTCGTCGGCGAGCAGCTTCTCGGGGTAACCCATGACGTCCTGTCGGCCGGGAGGGAGCTCGACTCTCCTCGGAGGAGGTCTCACCGTAGCGGGCGCGACGGGATCAGGCGACGGGCACGAGCGCCGGCGGCTGCTCCGGCACGACCGGCCGGCCGAGCAGGTAGCCCTGCATCGCGTCGCAGCCGAGCGCGACGAGCGCGTCGCGCTGCGCGGGCGTCTCGACCCCCTCGGCCACCGTCATCGCGCCCAGGTCGTGGGCCAGGGCGATCATGCTCGCCACGATGCGGGCGGACGCGTGCGAGCCGCCCAGCGGCTCGATGAGCGACCGGTCGAACTTGATGACGTCCGGCGCCAGCGCACCGAGCCGGGCCAGGTTCGAGTACCCGATGCCGAAGTCGTCGATGGCGATCTTGAATCCGCAGCTGCGCAGCTCGGTGAGGACGTCGAGGATCCGCGGATCGGTGATCAGGCGGGTCTCGGGGACCTCGACGACGAGCCGCCCGGCGCTGACGTCGGCGGCGGCGAGCAGGGCGAGCAGCCGGTCGGGCAGGTCGGCCATGCCCAGCGTCGTCAGCCCGAAGTTCACGAAGGCGTCGGCGGCCGAGCCCGCCGCGGCGGCCCGTTCGACGGCGCGAGCGGCAACGTGCAGGTCGAGGTCGGGCAGCAGCCCGTTGCGCTCGGCCAGCGGGATGAAGTGGTCGGGGGGAACCGGCCGGCCGTGCCGGTTCCAGCGCGCCAGCGCCTCGGCCGCCATCTGCTCGCCGTCGGGCAGCACGATGGGCTGGAACGCCACGGGCAACCGCCCGTCGCGCACGTCGTCGGCGAGGGCGAGCGCCTCGTCGGTGTCGGCGTCCACGCTCACCGGCGCCACGCCGCCCAGCGGCGCCGCCGCGGACTTGTTGGCCTGCTTCGCCGCGTACATCACGAAATCGGCCCGGCGCAGCACGTCCTCGACGCCGGGCGTGACGCTCCCCTCCACGGTGGCCGCCCCGACGCTGGCCCGGACCTTGATGGCGTAGCCGCCGACCGCGACGGGTTCGGCGAAGACGTCGCGCACCCGTTCGACCAGGATCTCGACGTCGGCGCCGAGCCGCGCGTCGACGTGGTACTCCGACAGCACCGCGAACTCGTCACCGCCGAGCCTCGCCACCAGGTCACCCGAGCGGACGACGCGCTGCAGCCGCTCGCCGACGACGGTGAGCACGGCGTCACCGACGCCGTGACCGAAGGTGTCGTTGACGGCCTTGAAGTCGTCGAGGTCGCAGAACACCACCGAGACGCTGCGCCGGTCGCGGCGGTGCAGCTCGAGCGCCTGCGTGATCCGGTCGTGGAACAGGGCACGGTTCGCGAGGCCGGTGAGGCCGTCGTGGAAGGCGCGGAAGCGCAGCTCGGCCTGCTGGGCGAGCACGTCACGGGTCAGCCGGCGATTGTCGGCCAGGGTCAGCCACTGCCGGCCGAACAGGGCGAGGACGGCGGCGCAGGACACGGCGACGCCCGCGACGTCGACGCGGCCGCCCACCACCGCGGCCACCTCGGCGGCGGTGCCGGCGAGCACGAGGGCGTAGGGCAGCGACAGGATCAGCGGCGACCCGGTCGCGACACGTGCCTGCTGCTCCTCGGTCGCCGGGTACAGCGCCGACATGCCGATCAGGAGGAACGCCGCCACCCAGCCGAGGTCGCCGAACGCGCCGGTGAGGTCGTGCCCGGCCGCGGTCATGTAGGCGAACGTGCTGTCGGCGACGGCCATCGCGACCAGGCCGGCGAGCAGCAGGAACAACCCGGTGTGCGCCCGCGTCCGGATGCCGACGAGCAGCGCCACCGTCAGCATCACGACGTCCGAGGCCGGGTAGGCGAGGCTGACCGCCAGCCCGAACCGCGTCTGCGCGCCCGCGTGGTAGACCTGCCCCAGCGTCGTCGCCCAGCTGATGATCAGCAGCGAGCAGGCCACCATCACGCCGTCGAGCACGACGCGGACGCGCCCGCCCCCGCGGAACGCCGCGGACGGGCGCAGCAGCAGCCCGGTCAGCGCCAGCACGGGGAACAGCAGGAAGCCCAGGTCGGCCGGCGAGGGGAACGGGTTCTCCGTACGCGCCACGACCTCGTACCAGGTCCACACGACCTCGCCGGCACCCCACGACACCAGCGCGGCGGCGACGAGCAGCCACGACGCCCGCGAGCGGCCGGCCGTCCTCGTCGCCCGCCACACGCAGGGCACCGCGCCGGCGAAGGCCGCCACGAACTCGGCCACGTCGTCGACGGCGCGCACGGCGGTCGGTCCGCCCGGCCGGACGATCAGGAAGGCCGCGAGCACGCCGACGAAAGCGGTTGCGGCGACGCCGACCGCCCAGCGCGTCCTGGCCGAACTGTGCACCTCGGAACAATCGGCACCGCAGGGCCCGTCTTTATCCGCCGACGACATCCGCCGACGGATGTCCGCCGGCGCTAACCCTCGGCTGCCCGCAGGTGCTCGACGTCGCCCGCCGTGATCGTGCGAGACGCCCCGTCGCCGCCGTCGCCGTCGACGAGGACGAGGTGGCCGTCGTCGTCGACGGCGCGGACGGTGCCGCTCGCGACGGTTCCCTCGCCGTCGCCGCCACCCGGGTCGGTCAACGTCACCCGCACCGCCCGGCCCACGGTGTCGCAGACGTCGCGGTAGGCCGCGGCGAGACCGCAGGCCGCGGCATCGCCGCCGCAGTCGCTCCACTGCGCGACGCGCGCGTCGAGCCGGCCGGCGACGGCGACGAGCAGCTCGGCGCGATCCACGGTCGCCCCGGCCACGGCGAGCGACGTCGCGGTCGGCACCGGCAGCTCGTCGCGGCTGGTCGAGACGTTGCAGCCGACGCCGATCACCACGGCGTCGTCGCGGGTCTGGGCGAGGATGCCGCAGAGCTTCGCCCCGTCCAGCAGCACGTCGTTGGGCCACTTGAGCGCGGCCTCGAGCCCGGTGGCGGCGCGTACGCCCTCGACGACCGCGAGGCCGGTCAGCAGCGGCAGCCACCCCCAGCGCGCCAGCGGCACACCGGGGCGCAGCAGTACCGAGAAGGTGAGTCCGGCCCGCGGCGGCGAGGTCCAGGTGCGGTCGAAGCGGCCGCGCCCGGAGCGCTGGTGCTCGGCCACCAGCAGCGTGCGGTCGGTCGCCTCGCGGCGGGCGAGCAGGTCGGCGTTGGTCGACTCGGTCTCGGCCACGACCTCGACCCGCGCCCATCTCGGGCCCAGGGTGGCGCGCAGCGCGTCGACGTCGAGCGGCGGGCGGTCCACGCCGGCCAACCTACCGTGGGCGGCGTCGCCGACCCGCGAGATCGGTCACCTCGCCGCAGGGCGACGGGCCCGCCGCATTAGGCTCCCTGGACATGGCAGCCGACGCCGTCGCCGCAGCGCAGACAGACGAGTCCCAGCCCGACATCCACACCACGGCCGGGAAGCTCGTCGACCTCGACCGTCGCTACGACGAGGCCGTGCACGCCGGTTCGGAGCGCGCGGTCGAGAAGCAGCACGCCAAGGGCAAGATGACGGCGCGCGAGCGCATCCACGCCCTGCTCGACGAGGGCTCGTTCATGGAGTTCGACGAGTTCGCGCGGCACCGCTCCACCAACTTCGGCATGGAGGACAACCGCCCGTTCGGTGACGGCGTCGTCACCGGGTGCGGGACGGTCGACGGCCGGCCGGTCGCGGTGTTCAGCCAGGACGTCACGGTGTTCGGCGGCGCGCTCGGCCAGGTGTACGGCGAGAAGATCGTCAAGGTCCTCGACTTCGCGATGAAGACCGGCTGTCCCGTCGTCGGCGTCAACGAGGGCGGCGGCGCGCGCATCCAGGAGGGCGTCGTCTCGCTCGGCCTCTACGGCGAGATCTTCCACCGCACCGTCCGCGCGTCGGGCGTGATCCCGCAGATCTCGCTGATCATGGGCGCGGCGGCGGGCGGCCACGTCTACTCCCCCGCCCTCACCGACTTCATCGTGATGGTCGACCAGACCTCGCAGATGTTCATCACCGGCCCCGACGTCGTGAAGACGGTGACCGGCGAGGACGTCACGCTCGAGGAGCTCGGCGGCGCGCGCACGCACAACACGAAGAGCGGCAACGCCCACTACCTCGGTTCGGACGAGGACGACGCCATCGGCTACGTCAAGGCGTTGCTGTCCTACCTGCCGTCGAACAACCTCGACCCGGTGCCGGTCTACGACACCGAGGTGAGCGACGTCGCCGACGAGACGGACGCGGTGCTCGACACCTTCGTCCCGGACTCGGCCAACATGCCCTACGACATGCACGAGATCATCGCGCACCTGCTCGACGACGGTGACTTCCTCGAGGTGCACGAGCTGTTCGCGCAGAACATCATCGTCGGCTTCGGGCGCGTCGAGGGTCACCCGGTCGGTGTCGTCGCGAACCAGCCGATGCAGTTCGCCGGCTGCCTCGACATCGACGCGTCCGAGAAGGCCGCGCGCTTCGTGCGCACGTGCGACGCCTTCAACATCCCGGTGCTGACGCTCGTCGACGTCCCCGGGTTCCTGCCCGGTGTCGACCAGGAGCACGCCGGCATCATCCGCCGCGGCGCCAAGCTGATCTACGCGTATTCCGAGGCGACCGTCCCGAAGGTCACCGTCATCACCCGCAAGGCGTTCGGTGGCGCCTACGACGTCATGGGGTCCAAGCACCTCGGCGCCGACATCAACATCGCCTGGCCCACCGCGCAGATCGCGGTCATGGGAGCCCAGGGCGCGGTGAACATCCTGCACCGCAAGAAGCTGAAGGGCGCCGACGACGCCGAGCAGCTGCGCGCCGAGCTGACGCAGGAGTACGAGGACACCCTGCTCAACCCCTACGTCGCGGCCGACCGCGGTTACGTGGACTCGGTCGTCAAGCCGTCCGAGACCCGTGCCTACGTCATCCGCGCGCTGCGCATGCTGCGCAACAAGCGCGAGACGCTGCCGCCCAAGAAGCACGGGAACATCCCGCTGTGAGCGACCCACAGCCGGGTGGTCGACCGCCGTTGCGCATCGTCCGGGGCGAGCCGACGGCCGAGGAGATCGCGGTGCTCACCGCCGTCGTGGCCGTCGCGGGTGGCGGGGACGACGCACCGCGCTCCCGCGAGCGGCGGGGCAACTGGAGCGACCCCGGCATGCTCGCGCGCCGCACGCTGCGCCCCGGCCCGAACGGCTGGCGCGCGGCGTTCCGCTGACTCGCCGCCGTCAGGCCCTAACCGCGGTCCGCGAGCTGGGCGTAGCCGCGCCACACGGTCTTCGAGCCGTGCGAGACGAGTCGGTAGCGGCTGCGCGAGCCGGGCAGCGCGCGATCGAACCCGACCGTGCCGCGTGCCGAGGTCGTGGCGCGTGCGATCGTCGTCCACCCGTCGGCCGTGTGACGCTGCAACGCGACCGTGACGTGGGCGGCACGGCGGTAGCCGTCGCTGCCGTAGCGCTTGAGCGTGCCCTGCGCCCGATGGCGTGACGACGAGACCGCGACGAAGCGGGCGGCGTACCGCACGGTCGTCGTCGTGGTGCGCCACGACGACGGGACGCGACGGTACTGCGCGTCGTAGACCTGCGCGTGACCGTCGGTGATCGCGTAGCGGCCGGTGGGGTCGAGCGCCGCGTCGAGCTCGATCGTCTCGCGATCGCCGAAGTGCTCCCACCGCTGCGCGTAGGGCCGCTGCCCCGGCGCCGTCAACGACGCCGTCGCGCCGCCGTCGGCGGTGTCCGGGTCACAGCCGGAGCTGCCGCGCAGCTGCGGTCGGATCGTGGTGTGCGACGTCAGCGCGACCTTCGCCGGCGGGCTCGCCCACGCGGTGCAGGTGCGCTTCGCCGCACCGGCGGGGGCGCCACCGCCGCTCAGCGTGGCGCACGTCCCGGCGAGCAGGACGGCGGTGACACCGAGGGTGCGGATCGGGCGTGGCATGACATCTCCTCGTGGCTGCGGGCGGTGCGCTTCGCACGCTAGCCACGCCGCACGCCCCGATCCGGACGATCGTCACCGCGGTCACGGTGGGTGCGGTCACGTGACCGCACCCACCACGCGCCCCGACGCGCCGAGTCAGCAGGTGGTGACAGTTCCGCCCGCTCGACCGCCGGCCCCGCGGCGTCGACGACGGCCGCCGCCTCGGCGGCGACGGAGACCGTCCGGCGCCGGGGACGCACGCGCAGCAGCGTGACGAGCAGGCCCGCGGTCGCGACGCCGGCGACGACGCCGATGGCGGTCGTCATGTGCGGCAACAGCTCGCCGGTGCCCGTCGCGTGTCCGTTGCCGCTTCCGAGGATCGCGGTGATCACCGCGAGCACGACGGCGCCGCCGACCTGGATGCTCGTGTTGACCAGCCCGGACGCCAGCCCCTGCTCGTGGTCGGCGACGCCGGCGGTGGCCTGCGAGTTGACGGCCGGGAAGGTGAGCGCGAAGCCGAGCCCGAGCAGCACCATCGTCGGCAGCAGGAAGTTCCAGTACGACATCGACGGCTCGACGCGCAGGAAGAGCGCGTAACCGGCGAGGAAGGACGCGAGCCCGGCGAGGATGAGCACCGGCGACGGCACTCGGGCGAGCACGCGGTCCATCCGCGTCGCGCTGACCACCACGATGAGCCCGGCCGGCAGGAACGCGAGCGCCATCGCCAACGGCGACCAGCCCAGGGCGTCCTGCAGGTAGATGGTGACGACGAACTGGAAGGCCACGTAGGCGCCGAACATCACCGCGCCGGCGACGTTGGCGTGGACCAGCGAGGCGGAGCGCAGGATGCCCAGCCGGAGCAGGGGCTGCGCGTGGCGGCGTTCGACGAGCACGAAGGTGACGGCGAGCGCGGCGCTGACGACGAGCGAGCCGATCGTCTGCACCCCGGCCCAGCCGACGGTCGGCGCCTGCACCACCGCGAGGACGAGCAGCAGCAACGCACCCGTGCTGGTCAGCGCGCCGGCGAGGTCGAAGCTGGCCAGCCGGAAGGCCTCGCGGGCCGCGGTGGGGACGACGCGCAACCCGACGAGCAGCAGGGCGAGGGCGATGGGGCCGGGCAGCAGGAACGTGGCCCGCCAGCCGAGCTCGGTGAGGACGCCGCCGAAAACGAGGCCCATGGAGAACCCGCTGGCGCCGCACACGGTGTAGATGCTGAAGGCCCGGTTGCGGGCCGGGCCCTCGGCGAAGGTC
Organism: Jatrophihabitans endophyticus; assembly: GCF_900129455.1. Lineage (NCBI taxonomy): Bacteria > Bacillati > Actinomycetota > Actinomycetes > Jatrophihabitantales > Jatrophihabitantaceae > Jatrophihabitans > Jatrophihabitans endophyticus. Next base: position 12,137 of record NZ_FQVU01000008.1, on the reverse strand, counting down.
GTGGTGATGATGGACAGCCCGGCCGGCACGGTGAAGGCGGCCGCCGCGCCCTTGACGAAGCGCAGCGCGATGAGCGCGCCGGGATCGGAGAGCAGCGAGCTCACGACCGACGCCGCGCCGAACACGCCGACCGCGGCCAGGAACACGGTGCGCCGACCGAGCAGGTCCGACGCCCGGCCGCCGAGGAGCAGCAGGCCGCCGTAGCCGAGGACGTAGCCGCTGACGATCCACTGCAGCGCCCCGGGGGTCATCCCGAGGTCGGCGCCGATCGACGGGAGGGCGACGCCGACCATCGAGATGTCGAGACCGTCGAGGAAGAGCGCGCCGCAGAGCACGACGAGCAGTCCCCACGTCGCGGCCGACCACGACGTGGTGCGGATCTGGAGCGGCTGCCCCGTCGAGCGAGTGGGCTCGGCCGTCGCGACGGCCGGCTGGGTTGAGGTCATGCGCGACAGTCTTATGCAGATGCATCTAATGCGCAAACATAATGTGCATCGACATTTTGTGTATACGCATGTGCTAGGGTGCGGTCATGGCCCGGCGGCGTGACCTCGACGACGAGCTCGCCCGCTCGTGGCACGAGCTCATGGGGCAGTACCACCGCACCGTCTGCGCACTCGACCGAGAGCTCGAGTCGCAGCACGGCATCTCGGGCAGCGACTTCGAGGTCCTGCAGCAGCTCTACGACGCCGGCGGCGACTGCTCGCTGCGCATGAACGACCTCGCGAAGTCCGTCCACCTCACCCAGAGCGCGCTCTCGCGACTCGTCGCGCGCTTGGAGAAGGACGGTCTGATCCGCCGCACGATGTGCGAGGACGACCGCCGCTCGGTCTTCACCACGATCACCCCGGCCGGCAAGACGGTGTTCGAGAGCGCCCGCCCCACGCAGCGCGCCGTCCTGCGCGACGCCGCCGCGGTCACCTCGGCGCCCTAGCCGAGCACACCTACCCCGGCGGCCGGCCACCGGCCTGCACGAGCCCCGACTCGTAGGCGAAGATCACCGCCTGCACGCGGTCGCGCAGCTGCAGCTTGTCGAGCAGGTGGGCGACGTGGGTCTTCACGGTCGCCTCGGACACGAACAGCGCGGCGGCAGCCTCGGCGTTGGACAGCCCGCGGGCGAGCGCGTGGAGCACCTCGACCTCCCGCGCGGTGAGGGCGGCCAGCGCGTCGGGTCGGGGCGCGTCCGCCGTGGGCAGCTGCGCGAAGCGCTGCAGCAGCCGGCGCGTCACCTGCGGGGCCAGCATGGCGTCGCCCGCGGCGACCACGCGGATCGCGTCGACGAGCGCGGTGGGGGCGTCGTCCTTCACCAGGAAGCCGCTCGCGCCGGCCCGCAACGCGTCCACCACGTGTTCGTCGACGTCGAAGGTGGTCAGCATCAGCACCCGCGAGGTGGTCGACGTCGCGAGGATGCGCCGGGTTGCCTCGATGCCGTCGAGGCGCGGCATCCGGATGTCCATCACGATGACGTCCGGCTGCAGCGCCCGCGCGTCGGCGACGGCCTGCTCGCCGTCGGGCGACTCGCCGACGACGGCGAGATCCGGCTCGGCCTCGAGGATCAGCCGCAGCCCGGTGCGCATCATCGGCTGGTCGTCGACCAACAGCACCCTGGTCGCGCTCATGCCCGCGCCCCGGCGAGCGGCAGCACCGCGCGGACCGCGAAGCCCGCGCCGTCCGCCCCGACGGCGAGCTCGCCGCGCACCAGGTTGATCCGCTCCTGCATCCCGATCAGGCCGTGGCCCACACCACCGGGCGGCACCGCGGTCCGGGCGCCGGCACCGTCGTCGCGGATCCGCAGCTCGAGCGCGTCGTCGCCGAACGCGACGTCGACCTGCACGCGCGCGCCGGCGCCCGCGTGCCGCAACGCGTTCGTCAACGACTCCTGCACGATGCGGTAGGCGGTGAGGTCGACACCGGCGGCGAGCGGACGCGGCGTGCCCCGGCGCGCGAGCTCGACCTGCAGCCCCGCCGAGCGGAACGTCTGGACGAGCTCGTCGAGCCCGGCGAAGGTCGGCTGCGGATGCCGGTCCTGCCACGGCTCGCCGCCCTCGCCCTCGCTGCGCAGGACGGTCAGCAGGCGTCGCATCTCGGTGACCGCGGCCTGCCCGGTGCCGACCAGCTCGGTGAGCAGGGCGTGCGCCACGGCCGGGGTGCGGGTCAGCTGCCGGTCGGCCGCGGCGGCGTTGACGATCATCAGGCTGAGGTGGTGGGCGACGACGTCGTGCAGCTCGCGGGCGATCCGGGCGCGCTCCTGCGCGACGGCGGCCTCGGCGAGCACGTGCCGCTCCCGCTCCAGTCGCTCGGCGCGGTCGCGCAGCGAGGCGGTGTAGGCGTGGCGGGTGCGCTGGGCGTCGCCGAACGACCACGCGACGACCATCGCGAGCGCGAGGGTCGCCAGCTCGGTGGCCGGGTTGTGCCGGCCCAAGACCAGCGTCGGCACCGCCCCGACCACGATCGCGGCGAGCAGGGCCTGCACGGAACGCGGCCGCCCCCGACGCAGCGAGAGCGCGTACATCGCGACCGCGGCACCGGCCCCGGGCAGCGACAGGCCGAGCGCGCCGAACGGGTCCTCGCCCACGTACCCGAGCGACGACAGCGCGAACGCGACCGCCCCCGTGGCCAGCAGGGCCGCGGCCGGCGACCGGCGCTGCAGCGCGAGGGCGGCGGTGCCGAGGGCGACGAGCAGGACGCCGCCGACGTCGAGCGCGCGGTAGGGATCGGCCGTCGGCGAGGCCGAGCCGGCCTCGATCAGGCAGCCGACGGCGTAACCGGCGGCCGCGGTGGCGTCTCCCAGCCAGGGCAGCGCGGCGGTCCGCCGGCGGACGGCCCGCCAGGCCGTGGTCGCCGGGCGCACCGCGCCCGCGACCCGGCCCAGCGGGGCCTGCGACCGGCCGCTCAGCGTTGCCATGTGCTCATCGTCGCACCCACGAGCTCCCGCTCCGGCCGTGCCGCCGCGCCCGGACCCGCGGTGCGCGACGGCCACCAGGCGGCCCGACCGAGCAGCGTCAGCAGCGCCGGCGCCAGCAGGAAGGCGAGCACGAAGGTGCTGATCAGCGCGCCCGCGGCGACCGCGAACCCGATCTCGGCGAGCTGACCGCCGCCGATGGTCAGGATCGCGAAGCTCACCGCCAGCACCGAGCCCGCCGCCGCGACGGTCGGACCCGCCTCGCGCACCGCCGTCCGGACCGCCGTGCGCGGGTCGGCGCCGGCGCGCAGCTCCTCCCGCAGCCGACCCACCATCAGGATGTTGTAGTCGGTGCCGATGCTCGCGACGAACAGGTACACGACGAGCGGCATCGAGAACACCAGGCCGGGCTTGCCGAGGACGTGCTGGAACACGAGCACCGCGACGCCGGTGGTGGCGAGGAAGCCCAACCCCACCGATGCCATGAGCACCACCGGGGCGAGCACCGAGCGCAGCATGAGCACGAGGACGAGTCCGATCGCCAGTCCGGCGAGCGGCAGGATCAGCCGCATGTCGTGGTCGATGACGTGCCGCACGTCGTTGTACGCGGCCGTGGCGCCGCCGACGGCGACGCTCGCCCCCGCCACCGGATGCGCGTGCACGGCCCGCTCCACCGCGGCCACGGTGTCCAGCGCCCGCTCGCTCAGCGGGTCGTCGGCGAGCCGGACGTCGACGACCGAGACCGTGGCCGACGTCTGGCCGGGTGCCGCGCCGGCCACCCCCGGCACGCTCGCCGCCGCACGCTGCACCTCGCGCACCGTGCTCGCGGGCACGCTGGAACCGTCCGCGGTGACGACGACGTGCGTCGGCGAGAGCGTGCCCGCGGGGAAGCCGCTGCGCAGGTCGGCGTACCCGGCGGCCGACTCGCTGCCCTGGGGGTAGCCGTCGGGCTGGTAGCTGGGGTGGTACCCGGTCACGAGCAGGGCGCCGACCGCCAGCAGTCCGATGCCGGCCGCCGCGACCGCACCGGGCCGACGGGACACGAGCGACGCGGCACGTCCCGACACGCGCGCCGTCGGCTCACGACGCCAGGACGCGCTGCGGGCGAAACGCTTGCCGAGCAGGGCGTACACCGCCGGCATCAGCGTCAACGACGCGAACAGCATGGCCAGCACGGCGATGCCGAGCGCCGGACCGAGCACGCGGAACGAGCCGAGCTGCGACACGAGCAGCACTGCGAACGAGGCGGCCACCGCGAGGGCACTGGCCACGACGGCCTCGCCGACCCGACCGACACCGGCGGCCAGGGCCGTCCGGTGGTCGTCGCCGTGGCGCAGCCGTTCCCGGTAGCGGAAGAGCAGGAACACGACGTAGTCCGTGCCGACGCCGAAGAGCACGACCGGCAGCAGCCCGGTGGTGGTGGCGTCGAGGGTGTAGTCGAAGACGTGCGCGCCGATCGTCAGCAGCGCGGCGACCCCCTGCCCGACGGCGGCGATGGTGAACACCGTGGTGAACGCGACGAGCACGCTGCGGAACAGCAGCAGCAACAGCGCCAGGATCGCGACGACCATGCCCGAGGAGACGAGGATCCCGAGCAGGACGCTGTCCTTCGCCTGCGCGGCGTCGCCGGTCACCCGCGCCCGCAACGACGTGCCGGCCAGGTCGTCACCCAGCTGCGAGCGGAGGTGACCGACTGCGTTCGTGGTCGCGTCCTCGGCCGAGACCTTGTCGAAGCCGACGCCGGCGATCTGGACGAGCCGGTTCGGCGACACCGTGCCGCTGTGGGCGAGCGTGACGGCCGCGCGTGGGTCCTCGCCACCGCGACCGTCCCGTACCCGGCCCGCGAGATCGGTCAGCTCGGCGTCGACCCGGCGCTGGTCGGCGCCGGTGAGCGGTCTGCCGTCGGTGCGGGTGAACACGACAGTGGCCGTCGCCGCCGACTTCGCGCTCGGGAAGGTCGCGTCGAGCGTCCGCTGCGCCCGCACCGATTCGGCGGACGTCGGCAGGCCCGCCGTCCCGTTGTCCGGGGCCTGCGGCGTGCCGAGCGCGAACCCGCCGGCGGCGAGGCCGCCGACGACGGCGAGCCAGACGAGGATCACGAGGACGGGATGGCGGGTCACCGAGTGCCCGAGTCTGCTGAACATGGCGGCGGGTTCCTTCGCACGAGGGACGCTGACCGTTCCAGCGAATCAACGTGCGGGCCCCGTCACCTCGGCTCCGGGACGGACTTGTGCCGTCCCCCGTGCGGCAGAGCCGGCCGCCGACCTCGTCCGAAAGGATGAGCGACGGCGCCGGGTCAGCGCCCGGTGTAGGTCGCCTTCCCCGGACCGTCGGCCAGGAACGAGGCGACCGCGCCCTGCAGGTCGGCCGTGCCGAACAGCGCGCCGCTGACCTGGGGCGTCACCTCGTCCGCGGCCCGGGTCCCGCCGGCGACCTGGGTGCGCACGATGGTCTTCGTGGCGGCGTGCGCGCGGGTCGGGCCGTTGGCCAGCCCGAGCGCGAAGGCGTGCGCGGCGGCGGCGAAGCCGTCGTCGGGCAGTACCCGGTTGACGACGTTCCAGCGCTCCAGAGTGGCCGCGTCGTAGAGCTCGCCGGTGTAGACGAGCTCGCGGGCACGAGCCGGCCCGGCGCGCTCGGCCAGTCGTTGCGGGCCACCCATCGACGGCGTCAGCCCGACCACGATCTCGACGAGCCCGAAGCGGGCCGACTCCGCGGCCACGAGCAGGTCGCACGCCAGCGAGATCTCGAACGCGGCGGTCAGGCAGAGCGCGTGCGCGGCGAAGACCGTCGGGAAGGGCAGCGACTCCAGGTCGTGGATCATCGTCAGCCAGTCGGCCCAGAGCTCCGTGCCCGTGACGGTGTCCAGCGTCGCGAAGAGGTTGACGTCGACGCCGGCCGACACCGCGCGCCCGCGGGCCTGCAGCAACAGGCCACGGGCGGGTGACGTGCGCACCTCGGCGATCGCCGCGCGCAACGCGGTCACCATCTCGAGGTCGAAGAGGTTGAGGGGCGGCGCGTCCAGGGTGACGACGGCGAGCGGGCCGTCCCAGCTCAGCTCGACGGGTGCGGTGGCCATCCGGCGAGGCTAGCGAGACGGGCTGCCCAGCGGCGCGGTGAGGTCCGGACGCCGGGCGCGCATCACCCGCCCCGCCCCCGCGGCGGCCAGGGCAACGGCGTAGATCAGCGTGTCGTGATCGCCGGGGACGACGTAGGCGAGCGTCGCGGCGAACACGATCGGCAACCACTCGAGTGCGCCGGTCAGCGCGACGAGCGCGAGCAGCAGCGCCGCGTACCAGCCGTAGTTCGGCGTCACCACGAGGAACGCGACGCCCACGACGACGACCGCGGCCCGCTCCGGTCGCGCCGGATCGCCTCGCCGCCACGCCCACACCGAGACCGCCGCGAGCACGACGACGCCGACGAGCGTGCCCAGCGTGTCACCCAGCAGCGGGCTCAGCAGCAGCAGCCGCCCGCCGTCGCCGTACTGGTTCTCCTGCAGGTAACCGGGCAGGTAGCCGATGACGTCGAGACCGACGGCGAGCACGTGCGGGACGTAGACGAGGGCGACGAAGCCCACCGCGACGAGCCCGATGCGCCAGTCCCGTCGGAGCAGGGCGGGCAGCACCAGCGCCGGGTACAGCTTCACGGCCGTCGCCGCGCCGACGAGGACGCCCACCAGCCACGTCCGCCGCGCCACGGTCAGCGCCAGCACCGCGAGCAGCACGCCGAGCCAGTCGACGTGCGCGTTGTTGGCGAACTCGACGACGGTCACCGGGCACCACGTCCACAGCGCGGCGCGCCAGGGCGGCCCCCGCCGCAGCAGGATCGCGCCGACCGCGAGCGCACCCAGCGCGGCGGCGAGCTGCAGCGGCAGGTGGTTGCCGTGGCCCCCGAACGACAGCACCCGCAACGCGGTGAACGCGGCCTCGGCCACGGGCGGGTAGACGGTGCGTACGTCCGGCCGGTTGACGGCGGTGGTCACGCCCTTCCCGATCGGGTGCCGGTGCGCGCCGGGCCCGCCGAACAGGAAGGGGTCGCGCAGCCGGGCCAGCTCCGTCGCGGCCGGCGGGTAGCGGTACGGGTCGACCCCTGCCAGCTGCACCCTGCCGTCCCACGCGTAGCGGAAGTCGTCGTCCGACGTCGCCGGCCGGTGGGTCATGGCGACGATCGACAGCACGGCGCCGGCCCCGAGCACGAACGCGCCGGCATGCCGCGGCGCGAGCCGCAACCGGGCGGTGAGCGCCACCGCCGCCGCCCAGAGCGGCACGGTCACCGCGACGAGCATCGTGGCGTTCGGGCGGCCGGAGCCGTGCTCGACATGACCCAGCAGTGCGCCGTATGCGACCGCCTGGCCGAGGAGGACGATCACGAGCGCAGCCGTCACCCGTCGCGCCGTCACGGAACCGAGCATGCCCGACGCGACGGATTAGATGATGACGACTCCCGACGAAAGCCGATCCTCATGCCGACGCTGTTGCCGGAGCGCCCGCCCCGCGCGTGGCCGCGCTTCACGAGCCCCCTGCGCTCGACGGCGCTGACGGCACGCGTCGGTCGCGTACTGGGGATCTGCTTCGCGATCTGCTTCGTCACCGGCATGCTCAGCCACTACCAGTACCACCCCTGGAGCTGGCTGCCCGAGCCGTCGGTCCCGGTGTGGGGCTACCGGTTGACCCAGGGCCTGCACGTGCTGACCGGGACGATCTCGATCCCGCTCCTGCTCGTGAAGCTGTGGTCGGTCTATCCCAAGCTCTTCGTATGGCCCCCGGCCCCGACCGCGAAGCGGGCCGTCGAACGGCTCACGATCGGCGTCCTCGTCGCGTCGGCGCTCGTCGAGCTCACCACCGGCTTCTTCAACGTCCTGAACTGGTACCCGTGGTCGTGGAGCTTCGTCCCGGTGCACCGCTTCCTCGCCTATGTCGTGATCGGCTCGATCCTGCTGCACGTCGCGGTCAAGCTGCCCGACATCAAGTACGGGCTGCGGACGAAGCTCGTGGTCGGCGACGTGCTCACCGAGGTGCCGTGGGAGCAGAACCCGGACGCCTACAGCAACAACGACGACACCCACGTTCCGCCGCCGGCGCCGACCGGCATCTCCCGGCGCGGCGCACTGCTCGCGACCGGTGCGGGGGTCGGCGTCGTCGCGGTGGCCTCGGCCGGCCAGACGCTCACCCCGCTCGACGCGGCGGGGCTGCTCGCCGTGCGCCGCAAGAGCGACGCACCGCAGCTCGACCTGCCCGTCAACCGCACCGCGAAGCAGGCCCGTGTGCTGCAGCTCGCGGCCGACCCCGCGTGGCGACTCACCGTCGTCGGCGGCGGCCGGACGGCGACCCTCACCCTCGCCCAGGTCGAGGCGATGGTGACCGACGGCGGGACCGACGCGAGCTACCCCATCGCCTGCGTGGAGGGCTGGAGCGCCGGCGCCGACTGGCGCGGCCTGCGCCTGGCCGATGTCGTCCGGCTCGTCGGCGGCGACGCCGACTCGCGGGTGCGCGTCGTGTCGCTCGAACCCCGCGGCTCGTACAAGGTCTCCTACGTCGACGGCCCGCAGCTGGACGACGCACTGCTGGCGACCCATCTGAACGGCGCCCGGCTCACCCTCGACCACGGCTACCCGTTGCGGCTGATCGCTCCGAACCGCGCCGGCGTGCTGAACACGAAGTGGCTGCACCGGGTGGAGGTCCTGTGATGCGCACCCGCGTCGCGATCGCCGTCCCCGGGGTGCTGCTCGGCCTGTACGGGATCTTCCGGCTGCTCACCGAGATCCCCGGCGACGACCTGCTGGTGCTCGCCGTCTGGCTGCTCGCCGCGGTCGTCCTGCACGACGGCGTGCTCTCCCCGCTGCTGGTCGGCATCGGCTGGGCGATCGCGAAGGTCGTCCCGCCCCGCGGCCGCCGGTACCTCCAGGGTGCGTTGATCGCGGGCGGGCTGATCACCGTCGTCGCCCTGCCGTTGATCCACCGCGAGCGCAGTCAACCCGCGAGCAAGGCGATCCTGCAGCAGGACTACGCGCTCAACCTGGCCGTGCTGCTGGCGCTCGTGACCCTCGCGGCAGCGGCGGCGTACGCAGTCCGCGTCGTACGCGACCGTCAGCGGCTCAGCGCGACGAACGTCCGGCCGCCCGACGACCAGGACTCGGCGACGGCGTAGCCGCAGTCCGCGGCGTAGCGCTCGAGTGCCGCGGCCCCGACCAGGGCCCACGCGAACTCCGGGCCCACCTCGTCCCCTTGCTCGGTGAAGCGCACGCTCAGCCGCTCGTCGGCGGTGTTGTCGGGCGCGGTCTCGACCAGCACCCGACCGGTGGGGGCGAGCAGCGCCGCGACCCGGTGAAGCAAGCGCACCGGGTCGCCGCCGATGCCGATGTTGCCGTCGACGAGCAGGACGGTCGACCACCGCCCCTCCCCCGGCAGATCGGCGAAGACGCTGCGCAGCAGTGCGGGCGAACCCTGCCCCCGGGTCAACGCGACCGCCGTCTCGGCGATGTCGACGCCGAGCGCCACCGCGCCACGGGCGGTGAGGGATGCGACGAAGCGGCCCGGGCCGCAGCCGACGTCCAGCACGGGTCCGGCACAGCGGTCGAGCACCGTCGCGTCCGCGGCGTCCACGGGGGCGAGCCAGCGCGCGACGTCGAAGCGCAACGAGCGCCCGGTCACCGTCCGCAGGGTCAACGGTGCGGCCGTGCGCAGGGCAGCCTCGTAGGGCGCGAGGGCGTCGGGTTCCACGGCGGGCCGCTATCCGACCCGGTCGGGACGACCGACACCGCAGCGCGCGAAGGCGGCGGCGAACGCGCTGTGCGGCACGAGCCGGGCGACCTCGGCGGCGGTGTCGACGGTGTCGACGTCGGTGAGGTCGTCGAGCAGCTGGACCTGCAGGCCCAGCTCCCGGAGCCGGACGAGCTGGTCGGCGCCGGTGTGGTCGGTCGACATGGGCACCCCGGTGATGGCGGCGGCGGCGTGGCGCGGGTCGGCGAACCCGATCGCCCAGTAGCCGCCGTCGGTGGCGCGACCCAGACAGGCGTCGAAGCGGGTCGGGTCGAACGCGGCGAGCTGCTCGGCCCGTAGCTGTGGCGTGTCCATGCCGACCAGGACGGCGGGCCCGGGACCGGCGGCGCGGAAGGCGGCGACGAGGCGGGTGTCGAGGTCCCCGTCCGGCTGCGGCGCCGTGCGCCACCCCTCCGGCGCCCAGTGGCGCGGATCGCCGGCGAAGGCGAGCAGCCGGTCGGCGGCGGGCACGGTGGCGACCGCGCGCAGCGTGTCCCAGAGCGCGGCGGCGGCGACGTCGGCCGCCTGCTCGTGCGTCAACGGCGGCACGAGCCGGGTCTTCACCGCGCCGGCGAGCGGCTCCTTCGCGATGACGACGACGGTGTCGATGCCGGTGCCGGGTGCCCGCGCGGTCACCGCGCGAGCACCGCGCTCATGTCGCGGACGGCCTGGACGGTGCCGCGCAGCGTCCCGGTGACCTTCGAGCGTCCGGTGCGCGGCAGGTACGCGACGTCGACGTTGACGATCGTCCAGCCGGCGTCCGCGGCACGGACGACGGTCTCGACCGGATAGCCGCTGCGACGGTCGGCGAGGCCCAGGTCGAGCAGGGACAGCCGCCGCGCCACCCGCAACGGGCCGATGTCGCGCAGCGGGGCGCCGGTGCGGCGGCGGACGCGACGCGCGAGCTCGAGATTGGCGACGCGGGCGTGCACCGGCATCGTGCCGCGCGGTGACCTGCGCCGCGCCACCGCGAGATCGGCGCCGGCACGCAGCACGTCGAGCATGACCATGGCCTGCCCCGGGTCCACGGACGCGTCACAGTCGCAGACCGCGACGTACTCCGCGCTCGCGGCGAGCAGACCGGCGTGGCAGGCCGCCCCGTAACCGCGCTGCTCGCAGCCGATCACGAAGGCGTCGGCGGCCCGGGCGAGCTCGACGGAGCCGTCCGTGGAGCCGTTGTCGACGACGACCGCCCGGGCGCCGGGCGGGATCCGCTCGAGCACCCACGGCAACGCGCCCGCCTCGTCGAGGCACGGGAGCACGATATCGAGGACGGGAGGTGCCACATCTGATGTTCGCGCCGACGACCGGCCACGGTTCCCGCCGCGACGGACGTACGCGCACCGCCAGGACGTCCGACGACACCGACGGACGCGCAGCGAACGATCTTGGCCGTTCCCGCCGGGTCACCCTGGCCGATGCCCTCAACCTCGCCGGTGCCCGGTCGATCGGACCCGCGTGAGGCCGGGATCGTCCCCGGCCCGTCGACCGTGAGGATCTCAGGTGTCCGCTGGTAGCACCGCAGCACAGAGCCCGTCGCGCGCGAGCAGCGCCACGCGCTGGTTCGCCGACCGTGGCGTCAAGGTCAAGATCCTCGCGGCCGTCGCGCTGGGGTGCCTGGTCGCCGTGATCGTGGGCGTGCTGGGCATCCGCTCACTGGGCGAGGTCGCCGGCCACGGTCACGACATCTATCAGGAGAACACCCGCCAGCTCGCGAGCGTCGGCCGGATGCAGGCGTCGTTCCTGACGCTGCGCCTGGACGCGCGCGCCGCACCGCTCGAGCTCACCCGGGCCAGGTCGCAGGCCGCGATCGACACGATGAACGCCGACTACACCGCGTTCACCAAGACCCTCGACGACTTCCTGGCCATGCAGCCCGACGAGGACTACGTCGCGCTCGCCGGGGACCTGCGTACCGCAGGTGCCAAGTACATCGACATCCAGCGCACGGTGCTCGCGCCGCTGGCCCTGGCCGGCGATCGTGCCGGGTGGATCGACGCGAACACCGCGCAGGTCTCGCCCATCGGCAAGTCCATGATGGCCACGCTCGACAAGCTGGTGGCCGCCGAGTCGGCCGAGGCCGCGCACAGCGACCAGCAGGGTCGCGACACCTACCACTCGCAGGTCGTGGTCGCGGTCGTGCTGCTCGTGGTCGGCATCGCCCTGGCGCTCGGGCTGGGCTACCTGGTGGCGAACGCGATCGCCCGAAACGCGCGCCGCGTCCAGAGCACCACGGACGCCCTCGCCGCGGGTGACCTCAACGCGAGCGCCGGGCTCACCAGCAACGACGAGCTCGGCCGCATGGGCGCCTCGCTCGACGCAGCGCTCGGACGCATCCGTGAGGTCATGTCGACGGTGGTCCAGAACGCCGATGCCCTGGCCGGGTCGGCCGAGGAGCTGTCGGCGACCTCCGCCCAGATCGCCTCCTCGGCCGAGGACACCTCCCGCCAATCCGCCGTCGCCACCGCCACCGCCGA